>NZ_CAKKTL010000066.1:8383-15117 GCF_920664355.1 Protofrankia sp. CiP1_Cm_nod2 | reverse complement strand
TCCGCCCGTCTCGGCTTTCCCGGCGGCTCGTCCGCCGGAAAGTTAACCGGCACCGGCCGGGAGGGGTCCCGGCCGACCCGCCCACCAGGACGCGTCGAGATTCGCGCGTGCGACGCGAAGCGGGCCGGTCGTCGCGACCTCGACTTCTCCCCATCACTCGAGAGTTCCTCGCCTCGGCCTTTCGGTCGACCTTGATCGAAGATCCGGCGAGGCCCGGCTGGCGCGCGCCAGCCGGCGACCCGGGGCCATCTCGGTGAAGGTGGCCCGAAGGAGGCCCGCCGCGGACAGGGCACTGCGCCGTTCGCCGTCGGTCCCGGATGGCTCGGCCAGCGGGAGCGGGCTCGGGAGCCCACCCAGACAGTTGGGCAAAAGGTATCAGTAGTAGCGTCGGAGCACGTTCTGGACTGATTTTCGTCACCGAGCCGTCGAGACCCGCCCGCAGACTCACAGGGAATGTTGCGACAGTGCCCCAGGAGCCGATTTCACTGCCCCGGTACCGGCTGACCCGACCGCCGCTGTCCGAGACCCGGATGAGCGTGGTCTACCGTGCGACGGATACCCAGCTGAACGACCGGCCGGTCGTCGTCAAGGTTCTCTCTCCGCAGCTCGCGAACATCCCCCAGTACCGCGAACGGTTCTTCCGCGAGGTGCGGGCCGTGACCACACTGCGGCACCCGCACATCGTCGACGTCTATGAGGCGGCCACGGAGAAAACCGCGGACCAGGCCGCGGCAGGGCGCGACCAGGGCGACGACGACCAGGAGCTTCTCTACCTCGTCATGCCGTACATCGAGGGCTCCAGCCTGCGCGGGCTGCTGGCGGACAACGGGCAACTGGACATCGCCACCGCCCGGCGAACATCCTCGTCGAGTCCGAGACCCGCCATGCCTGCCTGTGTGACTTCGGCATCGCCAAGGTGGGTTTCGAACGGGCGCTGACCGCCGTGGGCGGCTTTCTCGGAACGCCCGACTACTCGGCGCCGGAACGCTTCGACCCGGACCGGTTCGAAGAGCTGCCCATGGCCCACCGGCCGACGATCGAGCGGCCGCCGCGCGACATCGCCGAGGAGAAGCTCGTCGACATCTACGCGCTCGGCGTCGTGATGTACGAGTGCCTCACCGGCAGCCGTCCGTTCGACCACATCGGCGAGCAGGTGCGGCGGGATCCGCCGGCCCTGACCGGGCTGCGCCCCGATCTCCCGCCCGCGCTCGACGACGTGCTGCAAGCCGCGATGGCTCGCGACCCCGCGGGTCGTCCGTCCTCCTGCGCCGAGTTCGCGAGCAGGCTGGCGTCCGCGGCCGGCTCCCCGCGCCCCGCCCCGGCGCCGCTCGGCCCGGCCTCGCCACCTTCGACGATGACGAGGTTCCCCCAGACACCGACAAGCGCCCCGACAGACCCGCCGTCCGCGTCCGGCGGAACGTGGGGCCCACCGCCGGGCTCGCCGCCCCCGGCCAACGAGCCCGGCGCGGCGCCGGCCGGCGCGACTGGACAGGCGCCAACCGGTCAGGTGGTGCGCGGGCCCGGGAGACGTCGGCTCGCGACCGTCCGGCGGGTGGCCGCGCGGCACAGGCGGATCCTCATCGCGGCCGGGGCGGGCCTGGTCCTCGTCGGCGTGCTGCTCGGGGCCACGCTCCCGGTCGTCCTGGACAAGCCGGGAGTCGGAGACCGGCCCAGCCAGCAGCAACTGGCCCGGATTCCCGAACCGCTGCGCGCCGACTGCGCCCGCGACAGGCCGGCGGGCGGGGCCGACGCCGTGGTCTGCCACGACGCCGGCCAACGAGTCCAGCTCACTCTCTTCGTCAGCCTCGACGAGATGGACAGCGCCTACAGCGCCGCGACGCGGGACGCGGGAGTCAGCCGTGGCACCGGAGACTGCGGCGTCGCGGTGGGCACCGGCGCCGAGCATCGCTATCCCGGCGCGGACGCGAGCCCCGGCGGCCAGCACGGGCGCCTGCTCTGCCACACAAGTGACGGCACGACCTCCCTCGTCTGGACGGACGACAAGGCGATGGTCCTGGCGACGGCCAGCCGGCGCGCGGCCGACGACCTGGGGCTGCGGGGGTCCTGGAGCCGCTGGGCCGGCCTGAAAGCCTTCCCCACCACCGAAGAGAAGGCCCTGGTCGACCTGTACGATCTGAAGAACTGTCGCCGGCCGGCCGCGGGGGCTCTCGAGCGGTTCCACGGCATCGTCGCTGCCGTCGAGTGCGCTCCACCGAACGCCGACGAGGGCGCTACAACGGTCTGGTACTACCAGTTCACGGCCCTGGACAGGCTTCGGTCGACCTACGACGCACAGGTGAACGCCGTGCAGGCGCCCATGGACACGTACTGCGGCGGGAGCGCCGAGAACCCCGGCACTCCCGGCACCCACCAGTGGGACCTACGCGGTGTCGACCTGGGCAACCTGCTGTGTTACCGAGACACCGGGAACGCGCCGACCATGGAGTGGACCCTGGAGTCCATGCGTGTGCTTGGCCGCGTGATCGGGCGCGACCCCGCGAAGCTCGCAAGCTGGTGGACGAACAACCACGGTCCGGCGCAGGCGGAGATCGCCAAGGCCGTCAACAGCACCTCCAGTCCGCCGTTCCCGACCGCGGCGGAGCAGCAGCTGCTCACCCACATCCCGCCGACGGCCCGGGTCGACTGCATGCGGCTGTCCGAAGACCAGGTCAAGCAGAACGTCGGCGACCAGAAGCCGCTGGCCGCCATCGCGTGCGACTCTCAGGCCCGCAATCCGCGGATCGTCTTCTATTACCAGATGGCCGACGCCGACGCGCTGGCAGCAACCCTCCGATTCAACGATCCGGGCACGGACGCCGACTGTACCCAGCAGCCGCCGAACTTCTTCGGCGGCGCCCGCTACCTGAACAACGGCGACACGGGCCGTCTCGTCTGCGGCACGAACCCGAGCGGCGCTCGATACCTGATCTGGTCGAACGACCGGCTGAACATTCTCGCCTGCGCGTTCGGCAGCGGACTTCCTCCCGCGGCCCTGATCGCCTGGTGGAGCGCCAACGCCGGCCCCCGGTAGGGCCCGGCCGGAGGCGCGCCATACCGTCTGGTGTTCGTCATTCGGTGACGGTCCTCCGGCGCGGCCGCGCGCTCGCGGCAGATCTTCCGAGCTCGGGACCCCTCCCGGCGCGGCGGGGCTAACCTGTCGCCACGCCGAGCCGGGAGGTGCTGGAGTCGTGAACTCGTCGGGTCGCGCCGGGTCGAGCCAGGTGGACCTGCTGCCGCGGGAGATCGGCAGCCTGGCGCACTGGCAGCCGGAGGCGCCGCCGGGCACGCTGTTCGCCGTCGGGGCGAACGGCGGGATGCGGGTCGCCCCGCGGGCCGGGTTCTCGCTCGTGTTCGGGCGCTGCGAGCCCGAGGTCCACGTGTGCGTCGGCGCCGACGACCAGTACGTCAGCCGCCGGCAGGGGCACATCGGCTGGGATGGCTCGCGCTGGCTCCTGACCAACGAGGGCCGCCGGCCGATCCGGCTGCCGGGATCCCGGCTGCTGCTCGGCGGCGACCAGTCGCCCCTGGCGAGCGGGTACATGCCGCTGTTCATCGTCGCCCCGAGCCAGGAGCACCTACTGGAGATCCGGATCATCGGTCGGCCGGCCCCGCGGCGTCCGGAGGACGGGCCGGACGCCCAGACGCGGGAGGGCGAGGTCTGGCCGCTCAGCGAGGTCGAGAAGCTGGTTCTCGTCTGCCTCGGCCAGAGCTACGTGCGCGGCGACCCGCAGCCGCAGCCGCTGACGTGGAACCAGGTCGAGGCGGAGCTGAGCGAGCTGCGCCCCGAGGAACGGTGGACCGGCAAGCGGGCGGCGCACATCGCCGCCGTCCGCCGCCGCCTCTCGCTCGCAGGGGTGCGCGGGATGATGGAGGACGAGGTGCCGCCGCCGGCCGCCTTCATGATCAACCATAACCTGATCGTGGAGCTGCTCACCAGCACCACCCTGGTCCGCGCGGACCTGTCCCTGCTCGAGCAGGACCTCCCAGGCTGACCCGCCGACGGCGGTGGAGACGACGAAGATCCCGTCGTAGGCGGCCAGGACGCGTCCGAAGCGGGCGCCGGGTTGGAAGGTGGCGGCGAACCCGTACAGGCCGAGCGCGATGATGCCGGTGCCGATCCGCTGTCTCGAAGCCCTTGCCCGGTGTGACCGTTAATGAGCTGACTGTTCTAAACTGTGTGCTCGCGGTCATTATGGATGATCGTGTGGCTGAGGCGCGGGGGGAGAGCGTGGATTTGTTGCTTCCCTCGGACCCGGCGCGGGTCGGCCCCTATGAGCTGCGCGGTCGGCTGGGAGCGGGCGGCATGGGTCGGCTGTACCTGGGGATGTCGACCCGACGACTTCGCCGCGGCGGTGCACCCTACCTGACAGGCAGGACCGAGACCAAAAGCGCTGTCCAGAGCCCCTTGACCGAATAGCCGGGACGGTTCAAAACGGCCCCCGCGCTCCTCACCGGAGCCCGCTCCGGTGGATCCGATCCGGCCCCCGGCCCCCGATGGGCGATCATGTTTCTAAAACGGCGTGATTCGCCCTCGTCGGACCATCGTCCATTCCCCGTCAGCCCCGTGTATTCGATAGTCAGGCGGATGTTCCATTGCCGCGACCGACGGAAAGTAGACCGTCGCTGTCCGGCAGCCGTTGTCCGTGTCGCTGTCGACGGCCAGCCGCATCTCATGGGTGAAGCCCACCCATCCCCAGAGCACCAGCAGATCGATGATCTGTCGGCCGTCTCTCAGGTGTACATAGCCGGGATTCTCTTCGTCCGGCGTCGGATATATCCCGTGCTCGTCCGCCGTTCCCTGGCACGAGTTGAGCGTCTCGATGCCGTGTGACCACGCCAGTTCTAAATACGGCGCCAGGGACTCGTCCACATAGGCCGTGATGCCTGCCGCGTCCGCAAGGACCTGTCTGTGTGCATCTCCGACATAAGCTGGTCGCGAATGTTGTTGTTGTGTGATTCGGCTGCGCCGGAACAACCACGAACGCTTCATATCAAGATCTTATCGTAGTACCGGTGCGACTGGACCAGGGATCCCGCCTGCTGCAGGGGGATGTGATCCAGCGGCCGTCCGGCCGGCGAGGGCCGTCACTTCCCGAACCGGAGGCGGAAAGGATCGGTGTCCGTGTAGTGCGAACCCGCGTTGTCGATGCCGCTGACGTCTGCCACCCGGCCGACGTCGCGCGCGATGAGCATGAGGCGCCGCCAGGGTTTCCGAGGCCCGTCCACGAGGGTGCGCACCATGCGGTCGTCATGAGTCGTCACGACGAGATATTCGGGCGAGGGGGGCGAGGACCGGGACTCTTCGGCTTCATCCCATCCATAGGTCACGTAGCGGGCGAGGCTTTTCACTTCGCCCCAGGCGAACCGCGCCGGCCCGCCGCCGGGAGGAAGATCGCCCGCGATGTCGGTGACGATGGTGAGCCCGTGTTCGTCCGCGGCCGCCCGCAGGGCGTTGCGGGCGGCACGTACGACAAGCCGGATCACGGACGCGGCCAGCCCCAGGGCGATGGTCCCAGAAACGATGGCGCCGGCCGCGCCCGCAAGGCTCGCCAAGAAGACGACTCCGAGGTCGCCGATGTTGTCGAGGATCCCGGTGAATCCGATGCGCCCGAGGTACACCGCCCCGATTCCCAGGGCGATCGCCAGCGGTGCGCGCCGGACTATCCGCCCGGTGGCACGCCCGAACGTCTCCCGGATCTCGATGGAGGTCGCGCCGCCGCGCAGGCGATCCTGCCTGGCGGCGTGCCGCTGCCTGCCTCGCTCCTCTTCCTCGGCGTACGCGCGATTGCTCACGACCCACATCTCGCGCCACACCCTCCTGAACTGATCACTTCTTCTGGCGTTCGATCTTTCCTCGTCCACCATGACGCCGATTGTCCCGAAGGAGGGGCCCGACGTGCCCCCGCGGGTCGTGAGGGCGTGCCGTGCGGGTGCTGGTCACGTTCGGCTTCGGTGAGCTGGGCCTGCACCGTGTCAGCGCCGCGATCGGTCCGGACAACGCCGCGTCCGTCGCCGTGGTCAGACAGGCCGGTTTCTCCTACGAGGGCCGTATCCGCGACCACGCCCACACCAACGGGGCGTGGCGTGACAGCCTGCTCTACTCCGCTTCCTCCGGACGCGACATTGCCCGGCGGACGTGCTCGGCCGGCCTGGGTGGGCTCATGCGCGGTCGGTCAGACGCGGCCGAACAGGGGCGGGAAGGCGAGGACCACGATCCACGCCCACGCCGCGTACACCGGCAGATAGCCGGTCTGCCAGCGTTCGAGGGCCGCGAACGGGGTGCGTCGGCGGGCCAGGCTCAGTAGCAGCCACGCCGACCAGGCGAGGTTGGCCAGCAGGAGGATGTTCTCACCGAGAGCCGCGGCCTTGTTCGGGGTGGTGCCGAACTCGGTGATCCGCCCGGTGATCTCCAGTAGCACCAGCACGTCGATGGCCAGCGCGCTCACCACAAGGGCCAGCTGTAGCCGGTCGAACGGGCCGGCGGGCGCCAGCGGGTCGCGGGCCGAGATCGAGTAGAGCAGCAGCCCCAGCACCACTACCAGCAGCAGGTCGAACAGGATCAGCGCCTCCCGCTCGACGTCGATGCCGGAGCTGGTCCAGACGACGGCGACGAGGAAGGCGAGCAGCACGGCGGTGAACAGCGGGGTGAACAGCCGGGTGAGCACCGGCGCGATGTTCTCGACCACGTTCTGCTTCGCCTCGACGAGCCACGCGGCGACAACGACACCGGCCGC
>NZ_CAKKTL010000066.1:6758-8005 GCF_920664355.1 Protofrankia sp. CiP1_Cm_nod2 | reverse complement strand
TGCGCCGCAGGGGAGGAGCCACTGCGCGAGGAACACCTCCGGGTCGATCCCGATCGCCTTGAAGGTGCCGGCCGTGAACGCGATGAGCACGCCGCCACCGAGCGCGAGGAGCACGAAGTAGACGAACCACTCGCCGGTGAACCGGATGAAGTCCATCCGCCGGCGTGACGAGCGCCATGCGTCGCCGGCGTAGGCCAGGCCGACCGCGAGCCACAGCGCGATCGGGAGGTGGATGCTGGTGAGCACCACCGATTGCGACGTGGCGGCCAGCGGGTAGACGTTGGCCGCCACGGCGCCGAGCGCGAACAGCGCGACCAGCACCCCGAGCAGCGGGCGGCGGACCTGGCGGCGCCAGGCGAGGAAACCCGCCAGCCAGGGCAGTACGAGAACGCCCACGTTCGGCCCGTAGAACGCGCCGTCGTGTTCCAGGCTCACCCCGAACAGCTCCGGCACCCGGACCGACACCGCGGCGCCGACCGCGCAGAGGACCAGTGCCCGCAGGTCCCTGCGCGACCGGGCGTCCACGGTCCCGTTACCGGTGAGCACCAGCTGTTTCCACAGCCGTTCCGAGTGCTCCCGGGCGAACTCGCGGGAGAGCTCGTCGAGGCTGCCCATCCGTTTCACCGCGACCAGGAACGCCTCGTCCGTGCTCAGCCCGGCCGCGACGAGCGCGTCGACGGAGCCGCGCAGGTGGTCCTCCAGCTCGTCGGCGTCGGGCTGCGCCAGCTCGCGGCGGCGCTGCACGTAGCGCCGCCACTGCGCGAACTGCGACTCCAGCTCGACGGAGCTGTCCGGTGTGGTCATGCCAGGCCCTCCAGCGGGATCGCTGGCAGCGTCCCGCGGTCGTGTGGGTCGAGCCAGATGTCCCGCAGCGCGCCCACCACCGTGTCCCACTGGCGGCGCTGCTCGGCCAGCTCGGCCCGGCCCTTGTCGGTGATGCGGTAGTACCTGCGCCGCCGTTCGCTGGTCGCCGACCGCCAGGTCGCCTCCACGCAGCCGAGGCGCTCAAGCCGGTGCAGCAGCGGGTACAGCAGACCCTCGGTCCAGTCCAGCTCGCCGCCGGACAGCTCGTGGATCCGTTTGAGGATCGCGTAGCCGTAGCTTTCCCCCTCGGCCAGGATGCCGAGCACCATCGGCGTCGCCGAGGCGGCCACCAGATCCTTGGCGACCTTCACCAGGCCTCACTCCGTTCGGTCTCCCCGCCCGGGCCCTGGACGGGATGCGAACGGGGAACCCTAGCAGTGTGC
>NZ_CAKKTL010000066.1:0-6152 GCF_920664355.1 Protofrankia sp. CiP1_Cm_nod2 | reverse complement strand
TGCATAGTACTACTAGGTATCGGTCGCGGCTACGGCCGGATGATGCTCGGCCGCCCGAGCCAGCGGGGGCTCCAGAACCCCATGCGGTCGGTGACCCGCACGTTTGCCTCCCGGGCTGGGCCGTGTCGGGCAGGCTGGATGGCTCATGGTGTGGTCGCTGCTCTACGCCCTTACTCGTCCACCCCGGCATCGAGAGCGGCGGCGATGTCTGCCCCCGCCCCGTCGTCGACGATGTGCCGATGCTCGACGGGATGCCAGGAATGGCGGGGGTGGTTCGGCCGGCCCGGCCGGCCGAACCGGCCGCAGGCGGCACCGATTGTCCGGTACGCGCGTGCAGCCCGCACAGCGGCCGCTGCAGGTGCACCGGATCGACCTGGCCGCGCAGCCCGAGCAGATCCGCGCCGGAACCCCGCGCCCGTCCGCGGGCCGTGTCCCGGAACTGTAGTAGTCCGCCGGCCCGGGGCGGATGGCTTCGGGGGCGGCTGGGGTGCCCTGAACGTAGTCGACGACCCGTCGGGCCGCCGCGGCAACATCGGTAAAGCCCCGGGCCCGCAGCCCGAGCACCTTTACCGTGGCAATCACTGTTCGCCATCCGTCATCATGGACGTCTCATTCCGTGAATACGGCACCGTGCTCCGGCCCGGAATCCGGTGGTACGTCGCCACGCTCATTATTGAAAACTGTATTCGCGTCCGTGCCGGCGTGGAAGGTCGTCCCATTTCGGTCGGCCATCCGGTACTCGACTCCCATCGTTCCTCGTCGAGGAGCGCATATTGTCCGTACGAAACGGAAAGATATCTCAATTTTGTCTCGGAAGACGGTGGATGGGTCTGGCCTGTAGAGCCAGGTGGTACAAGGCGTCACGCCGGCAGCACCTGCGGAGGAGCGGTCGCATACACCAAGGACAGCCCGAAACGGTGGTACGTGCATCCCGTACCAGCCGGTGAGACAGACGGGTATGAGATCGGGCCTGACTGGTATGCGTCGGACGCTGCCGTTCGCTCCCGTCCACGCGGCGCTGCGGAGTATGGCGTTCCAGACGTTGAACCCCTGGCCGGCATCCGCGGCCTCGCTCCCGGCCTGAAGGCCCACCCCGAGCCGGAGAACCCCCGCGGCCGCAAGGAGTGGCTGACCGGTCAGCGTGTCGATGGCCAGCGCTACCGCCCCGCCGTCGACCAGTCCGCGCTTGCCGCCGCGTTCGATCTCGCACTGGCCCGGCGGAACTCGCCGTCGTCCGACGATTTCTGCCGGGACGTCGAGCGGCTCCTCAGCGCCGCGAGCCACACGGCCTGACCGGCCTGGCAGGTGCTCGGGCGCACTACCGCCGCTGTGTGGGCGTGATGGTCGGAGGGTTCGGCTCGGCGTAGGTCGCCGTCGTCCTGGGACCCGCCGTGTCGGGAGGCGCGGTGCTGAGAGGTGCCGTGTCGGAGGGCGCGGCGCTGGGTTCATCACCGTGGCCTTCGCCTCAGCCGAGCCGAGCTGTCCGGTCGGTGCAAGAGGTACGGGATGTAGATCTGGGACGGGATCGTGTCTGAACCCGGCGGTCCATGTCCGTGCCGGGCACGAGCGGCGACGATGGTGGCCGCGGCAGCCGCCCCCCGCAGTGACCGGAGCGTGGGCCGCCGGAGGCGTGACCACGTTTTCGACGCTCCCGAGAAAGGCCGCGTCCATGCCGGTCTCACCGACCTATCCGGGTGTTTACATCCAGGAGATCCCGAGCGGTGTCCGTACGATCACGGGAGTGTCGACCTCGGTCGCGGCGTTCGTCGACTTCTTTCCGAAGGGCCCGCTGGAAACGCCCGTCCAGGTCTTCAACTGGACGGAGTTCGTCCGGACGTTCGGCGGTCTGCACCCGTCGAGTGAAGCCTCCTACGGGATCCAGCAGTTCTTCCTCAACGGCGGCACCGAAGCGTGGGCCGTGCGCACCGCGTCCGGGGACCTCACCGCGAGTGACGTCGTCATCGGCGGTGCCGTGGCGGCGGCCGCCCCCGCCGCGCCCGCGACCGGGCCGCTGGTGGTCACGGCGAAGAACCCGGGTGTGTGGGGCAACAACCTGCGGGTCCGGGTCGACTGGGTCGCCGACCGGTTCAACCTGGTCGTGAGTCTGTACGGCGGCTCCGGCGGCCCGGGCGCGCCCGTGGTCGCACAGGAGGTCTTCCGTGGCCTGTCGCTGACGCCCGGCAGCGTCGACTTCGCCGAGGACGTCGTCAACGACTCCCGTACCGGCTCGACGCTGGTCACGATCACGGTGACGGGCACCACCCGGCCGCTGCTGGGCGGCACCTTGTCCGGCGTGCACAGCGCGTCGCCCACACAGCCGGCCACCATCGGCCTCGCCGCCGACGCGACGGTGAGTGTGACGATCGCCGGCGAGTCCGGCGTCGCGCCGCTCGCCCTGCCGGCCGGCCCCCACCCGATCGACGCCGTCGCGACGGCGCTGCAGGCCGCGGTCCAGCGGGCGCGGCCGGAACTCCCCGCGTTCGCGGCGACCACCGTCGAGGTCGTCGACGAGCTGAACGCGGCGGGAGCTGTGACCGGACGCCGGCTGCGGCTGCGCGCGGGACCGACCGCTCCCGCGACCCGCCTGCTCGTCGCCGATTTCGCGGGCGACCCGACCGCCACCGACCGGCTGCTCCTGGCCACCGGCACGGCGAAGCCCGCGGCGGCGACCCGTGGCGGTGAGCTGACCGAGCCGGTGGCCGTGCCCGCGACGGGCAACGAGCTCCGACTGAGGCTGGGGACGACCAGCCACACCATCATCGTCCCCGACGGCGGCCACGAACTCGACGAACTCGCCGGCGAGCTGCAGAACCTCGTTCGGGCGGCGGGGGCCGGCTCGCCGCCGGAGCAGGGATTCGCGGGCGCGCTCGTCACGGCGGTGAACGGACGGCTGGTGTTCGTCCCGGGTGGTGACGGGCCGGAGCCGTTCACGATCGAGGCGGCGCCGTCCACCACCTCGCCGAACCCGAACCAGGCCGTGTGGACGGCGCTCAAGCTGACCAGCGCCGAGACGCAGGTGCTGCCCGCGCTGCGATCCGAGCCGCTCAGCGGCGACGTCACGATCGACAAGGGCGCTCGGATCGCGGTGACGTTCACCCCGTCGGATGCCGGCGCGACGCCGGTCACCCGTGCGCTTCCGGTGGACCTGGCTCCCGGCCCGCATACGCCGACCGAGATCGCGCGGGTGCTCACGGAGGGGCTGGCGCACGTGGCCGGTCCCGCGCCGGCCTTCACCGGCGGCGTGGCCCGGGTGGCGGACGGCGGGGCGGGGGGTGGCGGCCCGCGGCTGCTCCTGATCGCCGGTGTGCCCGGGGCGTCCGTCCGGGCGGGCAACGCGGGCGCCAGCGGCGCGGCCACGACCCTGAAGCTGACGACCTCCGGATCATCACCCCTGGCATCGGCGAACGTGCAGGAATATCAGCTCGGTGCCGCGCCCGCGACACAGGGTTTCATCGCCGACACGGCGCAGGTGGGCAGCCGGGCGGGTGGCGACGGCGACCCGCCGGACGGCAACGCCCTGATGGCCGGCATCGGCGCGCTCGACACCGTCGACGTGTTCAACCTGCTGTGCCTGCCCCGGACGGCGACCCTCACCGGCGACCACCCGCTTTCACCCACCGAGGCCGGCGCCGTCGTCAGTTTCGCCCAGACGTACTGCGGGAACCGGCGCGCGTTCTTCCTCATGGACACGCCGGACACGGTGACCAGGTTCGACACGGCAAAGGTCGACCTGCCCAAAACGCCGCCCCACACGAACACCGCGCTGTTCTACCCGCGGGTCAGGGTGCCGGATCCGCTGAGCGGGTTCCGGCTGCGTTCCGTCGGCGCGAGCGGTACCTTGGCCGGCCTGTTCGCCCGGACGGACGCCGACCGCGGGGTGTGGAAGGCGCCGGCCGGCACCGACGCGACGCTGCGCAACGTCCCCGAGCTCACCGAGGTGCTGACCGACCCGCAGAACGGCCAGCTGAACCGGCAGGGTGTGAACTGCCTGCGCACGTTCCCGGTGTACGGGACGGTGAGCTGGGGCAGCCGTACCCGGGCCGGCGCGGACCAGCTGGCCTCGGAATGGAAGTACATCCCCGTCCGCCGGCTCGCCCTGTACATCGAGGAGAGCCTGTTCCGGGGCACCCAGTGGGCCGTCTTCCAGCCGAACGACGCGCCGCTGTGGTCCGAGCTGCGGTCGAGTATCGGCACGTTCATGAACAACCTCTACCGCAAGGGCGCGTTCCAGGGCTCCACCCCGGGCGAGGCATACCTGGTCAGGTGTGATGCCGAGACCACCACCCAGGCCGACATCGACCTCGGCATCGTCAACATCAGCGTCGGGTTCGCGCCGCTGAAGCCCGCCGAATTCGTGATCATCAGTATTTCCCAGCTGGCGGGCCAGAGCGCCGGCTGATCGTTCTCTCCTCCCATGACAGGACGGACCCCGCCGTGTCCCGGCCGGGGCGGAAGGACAGCCCATGGCGCAGTTCGTCGTCAACCCGACCCGGTTCGACCCGTACAAGAACTTCAAGTTCCGGGTGTGGTGGGACGGGCGGTACGTCGCCGGAATCAGCAAGGTGGGCGCGCTCAAACGCACCACCGAGGTCGTCGAGCACCGCGACGGCGGCGACCCGAGCACCGGCCGCAAGTCCCCTGGGCGCACCAAGTACGAACCGGTCAGCCTGGAGCGGGGGATCACCCAGGACGTCGACTTCGAGCAGTGGGCGAACAAGGTGTGGGACTACGCGAACGCCCAGGCCCCGCCCGACAAGCGGACCATGGAGGTGTCGCTGGCGGACTTCCGCAAGGACATCACCATCGACGTGTTCAACGAGGCCGGCCAGCAGGTGCTGTCCTACCGGGTGTTCCGCTGCTGGGTCTCGGAGTACCAGGCGCTGCCCGACCTGGACGCGAACGCCAACGCGGTCGCCATCCAGACCATCAAACTGGAGAACGAGGGCTGGGAACGCATTCCGGTCGTCGAGCTCAGGGAGCCCACCTTCACGCTGCCGTCGGCATAGGCGCGGCGGGCACCCACCGATGCGACATCTGCCGGACGGCCCGCTGGCGCGGGTGGCGCTTCGCCACGGCCTGTGGTGTGCGGGCAGCCGGCACACCACGGCGGTCGCGCGTCCGCTCGACGGACGGGACGAGGCGTATCTGGCCGAACACGCCCACGGCCTGGACATCGCCAGCCGCGTGTCGACGCTGCTCGCCCGCTGCCTGGTCCGGCTCGGCGACCTGACCGAGGCCGATATGGCCGAGGTCGATGAGGACACGGTGGACGGGCTGACGGTCGGGGACCGGGAGGTGCTGCTGCTCCACCTGCGCCGGCTGACGTTCGGCGACCAGCTTTCCGCCGTGGTGACCTGCCCGGACCCGGACTGCGGCGAGCCGATGGACCTCGACCTGCGGGTCGGCGACCTGCTCCCGGCCCCGGGTTCCTCCCGTCCCGATCTCCCCGCCCCCGATCCCCCCGCCCCCGATCTTCCCGGTACCGGACGGGTGACTCCTGGCCCGGCGGGGCCGGAAGCGGACTGGTACCTGATCGATGTGCCGGGGGTGGCGCGGCCCGTGCGGTTCCGGCTGCCGACCGGCGCCGACCAGCGCGCCGCCGCCGCGCTTGCGGACCGTCCCGACGCCGCCGCGGCGGCGCTGCTTGGCCGCTGCGTCCCGACGACGCCCGAACTCCCTCCCGCGGGGGCCGACGCGGTCGCGGCCGCGATGGCCGAACTCGACCCGCACGCGGAGATAGTTCTCAAGCTCGACTGCCCACGCTGCCAGGCCGCCTTCGCCACCGTCCTCGACACCGGCGCGTTCCTGCTCGCCGAGGTCTCAGGACGGATGGGACGGCTGTACCAGGAGGTGCACCTGCTCGCGTACCACTACCACTGGAGCGAACGGGAGATCATGAGCATGACCGCCCGAACCCGGGCCCGCTACCTGGACCTTCTCGACGCCGAACTCAGCCGGGGATACCTGTGAGCGGTCCGGCCGGCGGCGGCGCGAACGCGCCCGGGAACGAGCGAGCGGGCGTGCGTGGCGGCGGGCCCGGGGGGCCCGGGAGCGGTGGCGCGAGCCGTTTTCTCGTGGGGATCGCCCTGCGCGGCGCGGGCCGGCCCGCGCCGGCGGCCGATCAGCGGGCGGCCGCTTCCACCGCGGGGGAC
>NZ_CAKKTL010000065.1:6897-24738 GCF_920664355.1 Protofrankia sp. CiP1_Cm_nod2 | reverse complement strand
CGCCAACCCGCTGCGCACCGGCCTGAAACAGCTCGACCACTACCTCGACCGGCTGGGCCTCGACACCGGTGTCCTGGTCCTCTTCGACACCCGACCCGACGCCCCCGACATCACCGAACGCACCACCATCACCACCACGACAAGCCCCGCCGGCCGCACCATCACCCTCATGCAGGCCTGACACGCCAGAAAAGCGGTAACGGAAGGTAACGCGGTAGCGGAAGGTGACTTCCGTCCGCATCCGGGTTCTGGCGTTCCACCGCCCGCTACCGCCCGCGGTGAGCGGGCGCTTCGGACGTCACCAGCGGCCCCGCCGGCCGTTCACCGCGGCGAGCGTAGCGGCCCCCGCCACCAGGAAGGCCGCCGTCGAGGCCGCGGCCTTCCGCCAGGACGCCGGTCGCCGGCGCGGCCACGACCGCGTTCCGGCTGCCGTGTCGGTGCTGGTGGCGCCCAGCAGGTGGTCGTAGACGGCGACGTATCCGGGGGCCTGCAGCCGCCAGTCGAGGACCTCGACGGCCCGCTCCCGGCCCTGGCGGCCGAGCTCACGGCGACGTTCGGGGTCGTCCAGGAGATCCGTGACGGCCCGGGCGAACCCCTCGAGGTCCCCCGGCTCGACGTAACAGGCCGTGTAGCCCGCGGACACCCTGGTCTCGGTGAGGTCGAAGGTGACGACCGGCACCCCGTAGGCCATGTACTCCATGGTCTTGTTCATGGTCGACACCTCGTTCAGCGGATTCGCCGGATCCGGGCCGAGGCCGACCGCGGCGGTCCGCAGGTACTTCTCGATCGTGACCGCGTCCGCCCTGCCGGTGAAGGTCACGTAGTCGTCCAGGCCGAGCTCGGTGGACAGCGCGCGCAGCTCCTCGAAGCAGTCACCGAAACCGAGCAGGGCGACGTGGATGTCCTCCCGGCCGTCCTTGTGGACAAGAATGTCGAGCGCGCGCAGGACGGCGTCGACACCGTCCTGCGGACCCATCACCCCGAGGTAGACGGCGAGGTGGCGCCGGCCACGGCGCAGGTCCGGCGAGTCCGCGCCCGGCCGCATCCGGTCGGTGTCCGGGCCGCTGCGTACCACCGTCGTGTCGGCGTGGTCGCGCCGGCCGCGTCCCATCGCCACCAGCCGGTAGGACTCGTTGGTCGAGATCACGTGGTCGGCGAGGCGGTAGGTGATGCCCTCGAGCAGGTAGAGGCCGCGCAGCAGCAGGTCGGACGGGCGGTCGAAGCGGGACCGGTACACCTCCGGGCACAGATCGTGCTGGTCGTAGACGAACTTCGTCCCGGTGAGCTTGTAGGGGGCGGCGAGCAGCGCGTAGGTGTCCGGCGGGTTGCACGCCTGGATGACGTCGAAACCGATCTCGCGCCGTACCCGGACGGACAGCCTGGCCGTCCTCAGCCAGCACACGACGAATTCGGCCAGATAACCACGGACGCCGGGCCTGGTCTTCGGGGCGTCGTATTTGTGGAGATGGACGCCGTCGAGCTCCTGGTAATCGGGATCCTGCGGCCCGCGGGGGCAGATCACCGACACCGTGTAGCCGGCCCGGACAAGTTCCTGGCATTCCAGCCAGACCCGCCGGTCCAACGGTACCGGCAGATTCTGCACAATGATCAGGACACGCTTGTTCACCTTCGGTCGCCCCCCGGACGCCGGTGGCCCGGGTTTTCACCCGCCGCCACACCTGAATTGCATGACATTCCTGACAGCGGTCCCGGTGGCACCGGGCGGGTGGCCTGGACGTGCTTTTCCGCTCGTCCGGTCCGCCCGTCCGGTCCGCCCGTGACGAGCTCGGGGTCAGCCCGCGGTCGGCCGGTCCGCGGCGGCCGGCGACGGCGGGTATCCCGGTTGCCATTCCCGGCGGCTCCGCCAGACCCCCACCCAGGCGCCGGCGGCCGACGCGGAACGTCCCGGCCCGGATGCGGCCGGCCGCGCCGCACCCGTCGCCGCCGGTGCTGTCGCCGCAGGTGCCGGTGCTGTCGCCACAGGTGCCGGTGCTGTCGCCGGCCGCGCCGCCCGCAACCGGCGGGTGAGCACCGCCAGCGCCGCCCGCACGGCCACGCCGAGGGTCAGCAGCGCGAGCGCGGCCCGCTGACGCGCGCCCGGCTCGAAGTGATCGCGTACGAACGTCGCCTTCGCCCGCATCACCATGATCATTTTGTCCGAGCGGCGGGCCGAGGAGGCGCCCACATGGTGGATGACGGTGGCGTTCGGCGTGATCACCGGGCGCCAGCCGGCGCGGCGGGCCCGCACACTGAGATCCGCGTCCTCCCCGTACATGAAGTAGCGGGGATCGAACCCGCCGAGAGCACCGAAGACGGCCCGTGGGACCAGCAGCAGGCAGCCGGTGACGACACCGACCTCACGGACGCTGTCCCGGCGCCACCGGCCCAGCGACTCCGGGTCGAACAACGCCGAGCCCTTGCGCCAGGTGCTCAGCCCCAGGCCGAAACACGCCAGGCTCCACAACGTCGGCACGCCCCAGCACGAACTCGGATCCAGCGAGCCGTCCGGACGCAGCGTCCGGCCACCGTAGATGCCGTGTCCGGGCCGGGCCCGCGCGAACGCGAGCAGCGCGCCGAGCGCGTCGTCGAGAACGACCGTGTCCGGGTTGAGCAGCAGCAGGTACTCGCCCTTGGCACGCTGGGCGGCGAGGTTGACCGCCCGTCCGAAACCGAGGTTGGTCCCGGACTCGACCACCTCGACGTCCGGGAAGGCGGCGCGGACGCGTGCCGCGGAGGAGTCGGTCGACGCGTTGTCGACGACGATCACCTCGTACGAGGTGTCCCTGGTCTGCTCACGCAGGGATTCCAGGCACTTTACGGTGAGCTCCGCGGTGTTGTACGAGACGATCAGTACGGAAACCTCGACGCCGGCCCTGACGGCGGCCCCGGCGCTGGTCTCGGCGCTGGTCTCGGCGCTGGTCTCGAGACCGGTCATCCCGGCTCACCCCGCTTCCCCACGACCCGCGCCGGCGCCCCCACCGCGATCGAGCCGGGCGGCAGCGACCGGGTCACCACCGAACCCGCGCCGACGACACACCCGTCGCCGATCTCCACACCGGCGGTGACGACCACCCGGGCGCCGAGCCAGACGTCCCGGCCGATCCGGATGTCGCGTTCGCGCCTGGGCTGGTGCATGACCGGGACGTCCGGGGCGATCTGGTAGTCGGAGGCCGTGACGAACACCTCCGGGCCGAACAGCGCGTATTCCCCGATGTCGATCCGGCCGGTGCCGTCACCCGCCCACAGGTAGCAGCGCTCACCGATGTGGGCGTGGTCGCCGATGCTGATCCGCTCGCCGTTGCGGATGGAGACGTTGGGCGCCAACCGCACCCCCCGGCCGCGGGTCAGCAGCGCCTTCTGCCGGGTGTGGGAATAGGAATAGAAATGCAGGATGCGGAACAGATGCGCGTAGGGACGCGGGTCCAGCAGCGATTTCACGGCGTTGAGCCGCCGCGTGCCGGCCGCCTTCCCCCGCCTGGCCGCGCTCCCCTCGGCTGTTTTCCCCCGGAACGCGCTCCCCCGCATCGTGGCCCCCTCGGCCGTGCCCCCGTTCACGGACGGGCTCCCATTCGCGGACGCGTTCCCGCTCACGGACGGGCTCCCATTCGCGGACGCGTTCCCGCTCACGGACGCGCTCATGCGGCCGCTCCGTTCACCCGGCTGCTGGCATCCCGTTCCCAGGTGCCCAGCTGCCCGCGTCGGACCTTGCGCCGGGCCAGCAGCTGGGCCACCGCGGAGATGGCGACATAGGCCGGGACGGCGGTGACCAGCGCCGGCTCGGCGCGCACCACGGCGAGCCAGCCGGGCAGCCGGCCGGGACGCGCCACCCCGGCCGTACTCGACCCGGCCGTACCCCCGGCCGGGGTGGCCGTGCCCGCGGCCGGGGTGGCCGGCGCCAGGCCCAGCCGCCGCATCTCGATGTTGCCCGCGTACACCCGGATCTTGCGTAACACCAGGTCACGGGCGGTACGCGCGGGATGGACGAGGAACTCGGTGCCGGAAACGGTCCGGCGCTCGTCCGCCGTGAAACGGTGATACAGGAAGAAGTCGTCCGCGATCGCCTCCGGGAACCGGTCGAACCGGGCCCGGCCCCGCTCGCTGACGCCCACCACACCGGAACCGACATGGTTGTCGCGGGTGTAGGGCAGCTTCAGCCAGATGCGGTAGTAGTCCCGGACGGCCCGGCTCACCCCGGCCGTGGCGACCCGGATCCGCGGGGCGGCCGCGAGCGCGGGGCCGGCCCGCAGCACCTCGGCCACCCGGAGCAGGTCGCCGCCGCGGACCTCGATGTCGGCGTCCACGTAGAAACGCGGGAAGCCGGTCGCGGTGTCGTCACCGAGGTTGAGCGCGCCGGCCTTGCCCGGCCGGGGTGCCTCCACCACCCGGGCCCCGGCGGCGCGGGCGAGCTCAGCGGTGCGGTCGGTGCAGCCGTTGCAGACGACGACGATGTCGATCTCCCCCGGGCGGACGCCGTCGGCGAGCCGCTCCAGGCAGCGGCCGATCACCGTCTCCTCGTTGTGCGCGGGTATGACGACGCTGGCGAGAACGGTCACGTGGTCACCTGCCCCAGCCCCCCTTCCCGGATCCGCCGGCCGGGCGCTCAGCGCCCCGCCTGGCGGCGGGCGCGCAGCGTGCGGGCGGCGTCGACGAGCAGGGGCGGGGCGGCCCGGCGGGCGATGTCCTGGGCGCGGGCCAGCCCGGTCGGGCGGATCTCCTCACCGGGGCGGGCCCGGAACAGCGTGGTGTGGTCCGGTGACGCCTCGTCGGCCGGCCGGCCGTTGGTGTAGTAGTACCAGGCCAGCGAGCGCCGGGTGACCCCCTCCGGGGAACGCAGCGGATCCGGGTGGCCGTGGTAGGAGTGGTCGGTGGTCGCGAAGACCACGAACCTGTTGAACAGCGGCGCGATCCGGTGGACGGCTTTTGTCATGTCGCGGTCCCACAGCTCCAGGTGGCCGCCCCAGGAGTCGTCCCAGTCCTCGTTCAGGTACAGCAGCACGTTCAGCCGCCGGTCCACGCCGAGCCGGCGGTGCCGGTTGAAGTCCGCGTGCACCTTCAGGAAACCGCCCCGGACGATCTGGTGCAGACCGCCGCCGACAAGATGCGGATCCGGCAGCAGGCCCGAAATCCCGGTCAGCTCCTCCAGGAAGTCGAGGAAGGGGCCGGAGTTGAACTGCTGGAGTATGTGCCGCAGCGGCGCCGGCATCAGTGTCTCGTCCGCCAGCGCGAGTTTGACCTCCTGGCTGGCGTCGAAACGCTGCCAGTCGGCGTCCCCCGGCTTCGGGAAGGCGTCGACGACCGCCCGCAGCGTCTCAGCGGGCAGAAAATCGTCGATGACGACGTGCCGGAAGGGCTGCGCCGTCTGAAAGGAGGCGCCGTATTTCTCCGCGAGCGGCCGCAGAGTCTCCCGGTCGAAATAGTAGTCGGACACGGTCCGTGGCAACGTGAAACAACCCCCCAAAGCCGTGGGCAGCTCCGGCGATTTCACCGGAACAGCTGCCCGCACTACACCCCGTCACTCCACGCACGCTCCGTAAGGTAACGCACCGGCGCGTGAGTGGCCCCACCTCGGCGCCCATACTGTAGACCATCCGGATGTGGCGCCGGACACGGCACATGCGGCAGCGGGTATCCGTCACGCGTTCACCGACGGCACCGAAGACCGGTTCACCCACCGCAATGGCGCGCTTCACGAGGGGGAGTTGTCTGTCGATGACCACGGGAATCACAACGAACGACACGGCCGCGGCCACGGCCACGGCCGGGGAACGGCCGCTGCGCGTCCTGTACTCGTTTCCGCACACCCTCGGCCGGCCGGGGATCTCCACGACCGCGTTCCACCAGGTCAGAAGCATGATTGACGCGGGTTTCGCGGTGACCGTGTACTGCACGAGCCTGGCGGGGGAACTCGACGGCGCGGCCGAGGTCGTCGAGACGATGGTCGCCCGGGGCCGGCGGATCCCGCACCGGGCCATCGGCGTCCGCCGCGCCTACGGCTACCACGACAGGCGTACCGCCCACGAACTCGCCACCCGCCCGTACGCCTACGACGTCGTGCACACCTGGCCCCGCGGCTGTATCCACACCCTGCGGACGGCGCGGCGCATCGGCCTGCCCGGGCTGCGCGAGGTGTGCAGCCCGCACAGCCGGTCCGCCTGCGGGCTGGCCGAGCAGGAGGCCGCCGCCTGCGGCATCCAGCTCCCGCGCGGGCACGCCCATCGCGGCACCACCGGTCATCTCCGCCGGGAGGACGCCGAGTACGACGCGGCGAGCACGCTGCTGTGCCCGTCCGACTATGTGGTGCGGACCTTCGCCGAGTACGGGGCCGACACCGGCCGGCTGGTCCGGCACGCCTACGGCTACGACCCGGCCCGGTTCTTCCCCACCGATCTCCCCCGCCCGGCGGACCGCCCGTTCACCATGGTCTTCGCGGGACGGGGCGAGCCGAACAAGGGGCTGCACTACGCGCTGCGCGCCTGGCGCGACGCGGGCGCCCCCGGCGAGCTGCTCATCTGCGGTGTGATCATGCCTGAGTACCGCGCGAGCCTGGGCGAGCTGCTGAGCCTGCCCGGGGTCCGGGAGCTCGGGTTCGTCGACGACCTCGGCACGCTCTTCCGGAGCGCGGACGCGCTCGTACTACCCAGCGTCACCGAGGGGAGCGCCCTGGTGACGCTGGAGGCCGCCGCCTGCGGCTGCGTCCCGGTGATCTCCGACGCCTGTGGCTCCCCGGCCCGGCACCTGGTCGACGGGCTGGTCCACCAGGCGACGGACACCGCGACACTGGCCGAGCACATCCGGCTGCTCGCCGAGGACCCCGCGACGCTCGCGACGCTGCGGCAGGGCTGCCTGGACGCCCGCAACCGGCACACCTGGGACGCGGCGGGCACCCGGCTCGCCGAGGTCTACCGCGCGGCCGCCCGGCCACGCCCGCCGCTCGGCGCCCCCGTCACATCGTCCGGTGGATCTCCCGGCGGTGGCCGACTCCCACGATCAGGATGATGAGCTGCCCGTCCACGATGTCGTAGATGATCCGGTAGTCGCCGACCCGCAGCCGGTAGCGGTCCTCGTAGCCGGCGAGTCTCCGCACGTTCGCGTCCGGGCGGCGCGGGTCGTCCCCGAGCGGGGTAAGGGCCCGCAGGATCGTCAGCGCGGCTGGCTGCGGGATGGCCCGTAGCTGCCTGACCGCCCGTTCACGCCACCTGAACGCGTACTTCACGCGACGCCCTGGTCAGGGCTGTCCTCGAAGATCGCGGCGATGGCCTCGGCCATGCTGTAGGTGGGGGCGTCGGGGTTCTCCGCCAGGTCGCGGTCGGCCTCCCGGGCGAAGTACCGGTCGATGGCGTCCTCGAGAGCGTTGAAATCCTCGATGGGGACGACCGCGGCCACGGCTTGGCCGTTGCGCGTGATGACGGTGGGTGTTCCGCTCTGGGCGCGCGTGATGACCTCGGCGAAATGGGCGCGGGCATCCCTTGCGCTCAGCTCGTTCTGGCTGTCGTCCACACCGGAAGCGTACCCTGAATTGTGTACACGCAGGATCGCTGGCCGGGACAGCTCACGCGTGGGACGCCCCGCCGGTGGGCGATGGCCGGCGGCGGGGCCGCCTCCGAGAACGGCCTCAGGGCGCGGCTGTCAGGACACCGGCCGCGGATCGGGCCGGCGGGCGGGCCCGGCCGGTGGCGACGGCGCCGCGGCCACCGGCCGGACGCCGGGCAGCAGGCGCGCGGCGTTGCCGGCGTACACCTGGCGCAGCACCTCGGGGGGAAGGTCCAGACCGTAGACAGCCCAGCGCCCCTGCGGCGGCGGCACCGACGGCGAGTACGTGAAGTGGTCGTCGTCGGTCTCCAGCAGCCGGAAGAAGGCCCGGTAGCCGTCCGCGGCCGGGGGGAAGGCGTCCGTGCCGAACAGCACCCGGTCGGCGAAGCGCTCGATGAACCGGCGGGCCACCCGCGGCTGGCGGCCCAGCTCGGCGGCGCGGGCCGAGATGTCGACGCACAGGTTCGGGTAGGCGGCCAGCATCCGGGCGACCTCGCCGAGGTCCTCGGCCAGGCATCCGACGTGCGCCCCCACGAAGGTCGTGCGGGGATGGGCCGCCACCACCGACTCCAGCGCTTCGAGGAGGCGGGGCAGGCCCGGGCCGCGCAGCCCGGGCAGGGCGTTCAGGCCGGCGGCCCGGGAGGCGGTCGGGTGCCGGCGCAGCTCGTCAAGGCGTTCGTTGTGCCGGTCGGGACGGCGGAAGAACGCCACCGGGTCACCGACGTGGATGAGGACCGGCAGCCCGAGCTGCCCGGCCGTCCCGAACACGTCGGAGAGCCTGGGATCGTCCGGCAGCACCAGCCGGCTCCGGCCGTCACGGACCCGCATCCCGAGGTCCTTCCACACCTTCAGACCGCGCGCGCCGGCGGCGGCGGACGCGCGCAGCTGCGCGACCAGCTCCCCGGTCGCCCGCCGCGAACGCAGCAGCCCCCAGTCGAGGTGACAGTAGGTGACGAAACGTCCGGGGTGGGCGCGATCGTAGCGGTCGAGGTTGGCCGCCAGCTCCGCGCCCCACCGGCCGTCGAGGTTGACGATGGTCGTGATGTTGAGCTCGTCCATCATCGCCAGCAGCGCGCCGACGTCGTCGACCATCCAGGAGCCGTCCCGGCGCAGCCAGCGGCCCAGGTGGTTGTGCGCGTCCACGGCCGGGAACGCGGCCCGGCGGATCTCGGAGGCGGGTGTCCGCAGGGCCGGCTGAGGATCCCACCGCGACAACGGAGGGTCCGCGATACGCGCCCGCAGGAGAGCGATACCGGCTTTCCTGACGGTCTGGCGTGGGTTCATCAGGCAGCCTTTCGGATGGACGGTCTCGGATGTGTGGCCAGATACGCCGCCCGCCACCGCCCGGCCCGGGCGAACAGCCGCTCGGTCATCGGCAGGACGAACATGAGACCGAGCAGGCCGAGCACGAGCACCATGCCGAGAGCGCGTTTGCTGTTGCCGGTGACCAGGCTGGCCCGGCCGGGCATCAGGGCGGGGACCGCCGTGAGACGGGCGTTCGACTCCGGCGCGGCCGCCTGCTGGACGTCCTGGAGAGTCGTACCGACCTGGGTGGCCAGCTCCCGCATCTTGGCGACCGCGACATCGGGGTCGCTGCTCCAGACGGTGACGATGACGGTCGGGGCGTCCGGGGCCCCGGGGTTCTCCGGGGTGCCGATGGTCTCGGCCGCGACCACGTACTCGGCCCCGCGCTCCGCGCGGTTGAGATCGACGACGAAGCCCCGGCCGTTGACCCGTTCGGCGACCACCCGCACGATCGTCTGATTGCTCAGGTTGAAGGCCTGGTAGGGGTTGAGCGCGCTGCCGGCCTGGGGGAACACCGCGAGCGCGGCGGTCGCCTCGTACGTGCCCCGGGCCGACCGGACGTGCAGCATCCCGGCAGCCACGAGCAGGGCGACGGCCAGCGCCACGTACCAGCGGCGCAGCGCGAGGGCGGGCAGGTTCCAGATCCCCGGGTGCGGCAGCCCGGCGCCCGGCCACGGCCGGCCGGCGGCCCGGTGCGGCGCGGATCCGTCCCCGGTACGCCGCAGGCCCTCCAGCCGCATCAGCGCGCCGACGCTTCCGATCAGCAGGAAGGTGGTCAGGAAGACCATCGCGTAGCCGAGCGCGTCAAAAGTGACGAAGGACACCCCGACCGCGATGACGGCGCCGGCCAGCGTCTGCGCGAGGTTGCGCAGTTCGGGATCCTCGCTGTCCCGGCGCAGGCGACGGGCCAGCACGAAGGTGCCGACGAACAGCAGCAGCAGGACGCCGAGCCCAATGACACCGGTCTCGATCAGATGCCCCAGGTAGGCGTTGTCCAGCACCCGGTACTTCTCCGGCAGGAAGGTGCCGTAGCCGCGCCCGAGCCAGAAGGAGTTGTCGATGTAGACGCCTGCCGTGGCGTAGTCGGCCGTCCGGCCGGCCGCACTGTCGTCGTTACCGATGTTGAGGAACAGGTCGAAGATCGTCTTCAGGGTCCCGGGACTGGCCACCTGCATCGCGGCCAGGGCCACCGGGGAGAGCAGCAGGGCCCGTCGCCGCAGGCGCGCCGGCCAGGACGGCACCAGCACCAGCAGGGCGATACCGATCGTGAGGATGGCCGACCGGGACACCGACATCGGCAGGGTGAGACCGATCACGGCGACCTTGAGCCACGCGTTGCGCCGCCCCTCCGGCGGCGCGTACAGCGCGTAATGCAGCGCGAGCGGCAGGACCGCCGCGAGGACGACCCCGAACTCGATCGCGTGGCTCGCCGTCCCGGCCACCCGGACCAGGCCGTCCCGCCCGGAGATGAAGCTCTGGCCACCGCCGCTGAGACCGGGTATCCGGATGTAGCCGTTGATGTCGAAATGGAAGTAGAACTGCAACAGCCCGAAGATCGCCAGTACCGTGCCGGCGGTGCACAGCCGGCGCAGCAGGGTATCCAGCCGTGCCCGGTCCGGGACGCCGTCGAGGACGGTGAACGCCAGGCCGAGCGCGGCGCCGACCGTGAGCACCCCGCGGTCGGCCGCGCGGATCTCCGCGCCGGAGATGGGCCGTGTCATGGCCGCCACGTAACTGACCAGCACGGACAGGCCAAAGAGGGCCAGCAGGACGCGCGCCCCCTGCCCCGGCAGGGGCGGACGCTGCCAGGGCACCAGCCGGACCGCGACATACCAGACGAACAGCAGCATCCCGAGCAGCAACGCCGGGTTGCCGGCGGCGCCCAGCGGCGCGAAACGCATCCGCGCCGGGATGATGATCATCATGACCAGCAGGGCGGTGACCGCGACCACCGCGTCCCCGCGGCGTAACAGCTGCAGGCGCAGGTCCGCCGCCTCCGGCGCCGACCGCGGTACCCGCCGGGACGTGACGAACAGCCCCGTGCCACCGAGCGTCCGCCCGGACGAGGAGATCATCGGTTCGGCAGCATCCGGCGGCTGAACTCGGTGGTCTCCAGCTCCACGAACCCTTCCCAGCCGGTCTCGTCCGGCGCCGGGCCGGCCGCCCGCCGATGGTCGGCGGCATCCGCGGGGGCGGCGGCCCGCGCCGGTGGGAGGTCCGCGACGTCCAGCGGCTCCACCCGTTCCAGCAGCTCCGGCTGCCGCGGCTGCCGCGGCTGCCGCGGCTGCGGCTGCGGTGGCTGCGGCTGCGGTGGCTGTGAGGAGCCGGGCCGCCGCGAGTGGAACGCCTGGCCGACCGTGGTCCTGATCGTCGGCTGCTCGCTGTAGCGCGGCTCACGGGCCTCGCCCGCGGACCGCGCACCGGCCGGGGAAAGCGCGTCGGCCGAGGCCGGCGAGCCCGCTGGGGCCCGTGTACCGGCCGGCGCCTGAGCCGCGGCCGGCTCCTGCGAGGATGCCGGCTCCTGCCCGGCGGCCGGGGCGGCGACGCCGAGGTCCCCGGCCCGCCGCCGGGCCCGCCGGAACGCCGCGCCCTCGGCCGCGAAAGCGGTCAGCATCGGTACCACCAGCGCCACCGCCGCACCCCCGGCGATCACCTTCTTCTTGGCGGAGCCACTGCGTACCGGCTCCAGGTCCGACACCACCGTGGCTGTGATCAGTACATCCGCCGGGGCACGGGCCTTGGTCTGCTGGTCCTTCAGCTCGGTCTTCAACAGCTCGATGAGGCCGTCCATGGTGCGGGACGCCACCGCCGGATCGTTGTCCTTGGTCTCCATCACCAGCAGCGGCGCCCCAGGAGCGGTCGGATCCGGCCCGATCGTGTAGGCGGCGGTCCCCCCGGCGTCGACCAGTTTCTGTGCCGCTTCCTCGTCCGTGAGAATACGCATGAGTACCGTGGCGGTGGCCGAGAGATTACCGCTGAACGCCAGGAAGGGGTTGGACGCGGTCGGCTCGTTCATCAACTTCACCGACGGTGAGAGTAACACGACGGTTGCTTTACCGGTGTAACTGTACGGCGTCGCACGGGCCATGAAACCAGCGGTCAGCGCAAAAAAGACAAAAAGCGGCAGCACCACGTACCAGCGGCGCGTGAGCACATAGAAAGAATCTCGCAGATACATGTCCCAGCCCCCCGGCGGCGAACGTCTGACGGCGGGTCAGCCGCCGTGGGACACCGGAACGACCGGCGTCGGACCGACAAGTCGTGGCACCCGTGAAGTACCCCCTCCCGATACCACCGTGGCCTCCCGCGTCCGGTGACGGAGCGGCCGGAGCCACAGAAGGATCACCGCTGACAGCCACGGGAACCGGAGGATACGGAGACAACCACGGAAGCGACCGATGTCACCGGAAGGGTACACATGGATACTTTAACCCGCCATCCCGCCCGGTTTCGTGGATCATCGTCGTTTTCTACGCCGGACGCAGCCCGGCGGGAGCGCCGGTTTCGATATCGGCCGGCCGGTGTTCGTACCGCCGCCCGCACGGGCAGGCCAGTTCGTCATCGAGCCGCTCACCGCACGCGCACACCCAGCCGGCCCGCCGCGCGGGATTGCCCACCACCAGTGCGTGCGCCGGCACGTCACGGATGACCACCGCGCCGGCCGCCACGAAACAGTATTCACCCAGCGTGGTGCCGCATACGATCGTGGCATTCGCGCCGATCGTGGCTCCCCGGCGTACCAGGGTCCGGTCGAGACGGTCGCGGCCCTTCTTCACCTCGGCCCGCGGGTTCATGTCATTGGTGAAAACCATGTTGGGGCCGAGGAAGACGTCGTCCTCGACCGTGACGAGATCCCAGACCAGGACCGCGTTCTTGATGGTCACCCGGTCCCCCACCACGGCGCCGGACTCCACGAACGCGTGATCGCAGACGTTGCAGTCCCGGCCGATCCGGGCACCGGCCATGACGTGCGCGAACGCCCAGACCCGGGTGCCGGCGCCGACCTGGTCGCTTTCGCACAGCCCCCGGGGATGGACGAAGACGGCCCCGCGGCCGTCCGGCACGTCGGCCATGGCGCTGCTGGTCACGGCGGTCACCGCAGCGCCTTCCGCAGCTCGTCGACGACCCGCGTCTGCTGCTCCGCGGTGATCTGGGGGTACAGGGGCAGGGACAGGATGCGCCGCGCGGACCGCTCGCTGACGGGGAAGGCGCCGGCCGCGTACCCGAGATCGGCGAACGCCTCCTGACGGTGCACCGGGACCGGGTAGTGGCTGCCCGCCCCGACACCGGCGCCGTGCAGACGCTCCAGCACGGCGTCCCGGTCGTCCACCTCGATGACGTACAGGTGCCAGACGTGGGTGTTGCCGGGCAGGACCACCGGGGTGGTGACGGCCCCGGAGGCGGCCAGCTCCGCCAGCAGCTCACCGTAACGGGCGGCGGCGGCGGCGCGGGCGGTGTTCCAGGCGGCCAGCCGGGCGAGCTTCGCCCGCAGCACCACGGCCTGGAGCGTGTCCAGCCGGGAGTTGACCCCGAACCGGCCGTGCACGTACTTGCGGTCGCTGCCGTGGTTGCCGATCGTGCGGGCCGCCGCGGCGACCTGCGCGGACGTCGTCAGCACGGCACCGGCGTCACCGTAGGCACCGAGGTTCTTGCCGGGGTAGAAGCTCGTTCCCGCCGCCGCCCCGAACGTGCCCGCGTGCCGGCCGTGCCGGGTGGCGCCCTGCGACTGGGCGGCGTCCTCGACCACCACCGCCCCGGCCGCGGCGGCCGCCGGCAGCAGCTCCTCGACCGGGGCGGCCTGGCCGTAGAGGTGCACCGGGATCACGGCCGCCGTCCGGGCGCCGATCGCCGCCGCGGCGGCGGCGGGGTCGATCAGGTAGGTGGCCGGGTCGACGTCCACGAGCACCGGACGGGCACCCGCGCGGACCACCGCCTCGGCGGTGGCGATGAACGTGTTGGCGGGCAGGACCACCTCGTCGCCGGTGCCGATCCCCAGCGCACGCAGCGCGATCTCCAGGGCATCGGTGCCGTTCCCGACGCCCACGCAGTGGCTGATGCCGAGGAAGTCGGCGTACTCCTGCTCGAAAAGGGCGACCGGCTTGCCACCGATGAACGCGCCCGTCCGCATGACCTCGGCGAGGGCGGGCTCGATCTCGGCGGCGATCTCCTGGTGCTGGGCCGGGAGATCCACCAGGGGGATAGGGGTCATCGTCGTCCTCACAGTCACGTCAACGATCGTCAGATGCGGCAGTCGGCAGGGGCGGCAGTCGGCAGGGGCGGCGGGGCGGCGGTCGGCGGGGCGGCACCTGTCAGGGCCGGTCGCGTCGGGATCCGGCCGGCGGGCGCGGGTGGCCGACACGGAAGACCGGCCGGCATGGACGGGCTGGCACAGACGGGCTGGCACGGACGAGCGGACAGCCGGCCGGCACGAGGAACCGGCTGGCGCGGGAGCCGTCGGCCAGGTCACCCGGCCGTGGACCGGCCGGGACGGCCGGCCGCCACCGGGGCCGGACGGCCGCGGGCTACTCGACGCCGGCCTCAGCAGGTGCGCCCCGATGGACCTCACGGGACACCTCGCCAGGGACGCCGACCAGCGCCGGGCCGGCGGATCCGGTGGACCGCACGGCTCCGGCGGGCCCACCGGAGCCGACGGAGCCCGTGGGTTCGGCGGGCTCCGTGGGCTCGGCCGGCTCCGTGGGCTCGGCGGGCTCCGTGGGCCCGGTGGGTTCGGCGGACTCGGTGGGCCCGGACGCCCGCTGTGCCGGGACACCGCGCAGCTCCCGCAGCAGCACCCGTTCGATGGCCGTGCCCGCGGCGTCCCACGGCAGGTCGGCCACGCCGGCCGCGGCGGCCCGCGCCCGCTCCTCCCGCTGCCCGGCCGAGGCCATGCCAACCACCTCGGACAGGGCGGCGGCCAGCTCACCGGGCGTGGGCTGGGCGTAACACACGTACGGGTTGTCCAGTACCAGCCGGTTGTGCCGGGCGTCGTTGACGACCGGGACGCAGCCGGCGGCCAACAGCTCGAACGGGATGAGCGAGACATTCGTCACCGACAGACACAGCCCAGCCACGCACCTGTTGTACAGAGCGTTCAGCTCGGCCGGTGTGATGACGCCGTGCCGGTGCGCCGGGAAGGGCAGGGCTGTCACGTTCTCGCCGAAGAGGTGGATCGGCACGTCCGGGTGGCGCCGGTGGAACTCCTCCAGCGCCAGCAGGCCGAGGGGGTAGGCACGCCGCGGTGTGCTCGGCTTGGCGTAGAAGACCACCCCGTCCCGGGCCGGCCGCCGCGCGGACGTGTCCACCCGGTACACGTCCGTGTCCGCGCCGAACTCGAAGTGGTCGCACGGCATCCCGTACTCGGCGGTCAGCTTCGCCGCCAGCCAGCGGCCGGCGGTGATGCCGTGGAAGCCGAAACGGAACGTGTTCTCGGCCAGCAGGCTCTCGGTGCCCGCCGGGTAGAACAGCGGCTCGAAGTCCTGGACGCAGTAGAACCGGCGGCCCGGGGTCCGCGGATCGGCCACGACGTAGGCCGACTGCCACGAGGTCGCGAAGACGGCGTCGCACGGCAGCATCGGGCCGGTCGCGTCGGCGACCTCCGCGCGGATCCGCGGCCAGTAGCCGCGGAAGACCTCGGTGTGGGCGCGTATGTCGCCGGCGTAGCGATCGTAGAAGTACAGCCGGCAGGTGTGGCCGCGGCGCTCCAGGTGCTCGACCAGCCGCAGCAGGGTGGTGTGCCCGCCGGAGCCCGGCGGCGGCGGGGTCATCACCCAGTTGACGACCAGCGGGGCGTCGTCGCGCGCGGCGGCGGGCACCGTCGGGCGGGTGCCCCCCGCGGGTGCCCCGGACGCGTCCGCCGGCACGGCCTGCCCCGCTGAAAACGGGCCGGCCGCCTCCGCCGCCGCTACCGGCACCGCCGCGTGCGGCGCTCCCACCGGCGTCGGCGCCCCCGGCGCTCCCAGCTCCGGCGTTTCCAGCTCGGGCGTTTCCAGCTCGGGCGCTCCCACCGGCGATGGCGCCCCCGGCGCCCCGGCCGGCATCGGCGTCAGTGGGCCGGCCCGTAACACCTCCCGCGCGCGGACCGGCAACGCGCCCGACGGATCGTCCAGCCGCCGGGACGCCGCCCGCAGCACACGCCCGGCGAGCCCACGGGTGCCGTCCTCGCGCACGATCCGGGCGATCTGCCCCGCCCGGCGCGTGATCTGGTCACGCGTTGTATGCCGGTTCCCGGCCGAATCGTTCATGGCTTCCCCCCTGCCGTGCCCGTCCCCCCGTAGATGATGGCCTGCCCGCACGGGCGGCCGCGCACCAGGGTCCGGCGAATCCGCTGATTCCGCGAATCGCCCCGACGGGCCCGAGCGGACGCCAATCCGTGCCCGGCCCGACAGAACATGGATCCGGCAGGGCATGGCCGTCGCCGGAAGCTGCTAAAGTTCGTCCGGGTTCGAGGCATGTCCGGTTTGTTGTCATGCCCATGCCGCCGGGGGGCTCACCAGCAGTGCGATCATCGGGAAGCGCGGTCGCTGTTTTCCGTGACCAGGGCCCGGAAGCCGTTCCGGCGGGAGCCCGGGCACGGCGGGGATCCCGCCGGCAGAGGGTGGGGCGCGAGCCGGGAGCATGATTTGATCACGGTCTTCGGCGTCGAGAATACGATCATCAACGTCTTCGGGGCAGGACCGGGCGCGCGCCGCGTCGGCACCAACGGGGGGTAACGGTAGATGAGCAGGCGTGTTCCGGCCGGGACGCTGAGCCGACGCCCGACGGTCTCCGTCGTGGTGCCGTGTTACAACTACGCGCGTTATCTCGCGGAGTGCGTCGAGACGGTGCTGACGCAGGAGGGTGTCGACCCGGAGGTCATCATCGTCGACGACGCCTCGACCGATGCCAGCGCGACCGTCGCGGCGGCGCTGGCGGCCGCCGACGGCCGGGTCCGCGTCATCCGGCATCCGGCCAACCGCGGTCACATCGCCACCTACAACGACGGCCTGGCCGAGGCGACCGGCGACTACGTGGTCCTGCTCTCCGCGGACGACCTGCTGCTGCCCGGCTCGCTGGCCAGGGCCACCGCCCTGCTGGAGGCGAACCCCTCCGTCGGCATGGCCTACGGCCACCCCACCCATCTCTACGAGGGCAGGCCACCGAAACCACCGCGCACCCGCGTCCGGAACTGGACAATCTGGGACGGGCCGGAATGGATCCGGTTACGTTGCCGGGCGGGCATCAACTGCATCTTCAACCCCGAGGTGGTGCTGCGGACCTCGGTACAGCGCGAGATCGGCGGCTACCGGCCCGATCTCCCGCATTCGGGTGACCTGGAAATGTGGCTGCGGGCGGCCTCGGTGGCCGACGTCGGCCGGGTGAACGGCACCGACCAGGCCTACTACCGCGTGCACGCGGCCAGTATGCAACGCACCGTGTATGCCGGGCACCTCACCGACCTGCGAGCTCGCTGGGACGCGTTCCAGGTCGTCCTCACCGGGCGCGCCGCGGGCATCCCGGACGCCGACGGCCTGCTCACGACGGTCCGGCGCACGCTGGCGAACGAGGCGCTCGGCCAGGTCCGCCGGATCTGCTCGGAGGGCCGGGCGGAGCACGACGGCGACCTCGTCGACTCCTACCTGCGTTTCGCCCGGGAGCTCTGGCCGGACGCTCCGGCGCTGGCCGCGTGGCGGGCGATCCCGGTGGCCCGGCGGGCCGGCGAGCACCGCTCCGCCGTCACCGCGCTCACCACCTACCGCACGATCGAGGACAAGATCCGCTGGCGGCGATGGCGCTGGAACGGCGTGTGATCGCATGGCACGCACCGGCACGGCCCACAGCCACGCGTCATGACCTCCGACGCCACCCGTCCCGGTCGCGCGACCACCGGGACGGATGACTTCATCTGGATGGACGGCGCCCCCCCGACCGGGGATCCGCCCGTCGAGCGGACCACCGTACGGCTGCAGAGAATCCCGTTCCGCAGCCCCCCGACGGGTGACAGCGGCTCCGGCTCCGGCTCCGGCTCCG
>NZ_CAKKTL010000065.1:0-6449 GCF_920664355.1 Protofrankia sp. CiP1_Cm_nod2 | reverse complement strand
TGCGGCCGGCAAGGACGGTGCGGCCGGCAAGGACGGTGCGGCCGGCAAGGACGGCGTAGCTGGCAAGGACGGCACGAGCGACAACAGCGGCACGGCCGGCGACGCGTCCGGCGACACGGAAAACCTCGACCAGATGGTCCGCCGCGGCGCGATGTGGACCACGCTCAACGTGGCGCTGTCCCGGTTCGGCCAGTTCGGCGTCGGCATCCTCGTCGCCCGCCTGGTGGCCCCGGCGGACTTCGGCGTCTTCGCCGTCGCCCTGACCGTCCTGTCGATCGTCATCAACGTCAGCGAGCTCGGGGTCAGCGCGGCGCTTGTCCGTGGCAGCCGCGAGGAGTGCCGCCGGATCGCGCCGACCGTGGCGACCATCTCCATCGGCACCGCGGCCGCGCTCGGCGCGATCATGGTGGCCACGGCGGACGTGTTCGCCCGGGCGCTGGGATCCGACCAGGCCGCGGAAGCCGTCCGGGTGCTGTCCATCACCGTCGTGGTCGCCGGCTTCGGCGCGGTGCCCTCGGCCCTGCTCAAACGGGACTTCGCCCAGGACAAACAGTTCATGGCCGACTCCGCGAACACCGTCGTGTCCGCGGTCGTCGTGATCCTGCTCGCCGTGTCCGGCTGGGGGGCGATGGCGCTGGCCTGGTCCCGGGTCGCCGGCCAGGTGGTCTCGATCGTGCTGCTGCGGCACTTCAGCCCCGAACGCGTCCGGCCGGGGTTCAGCCGGGCCCAGGCCCGTCAGCTGCTCGCGTTCGGGCTGCCGCTCACCGGCGCCAACGTCGTCGCGTTCACCCTGCTCAACGTCGACTACATCGTGATCGGACGGCAGCTCGGCGCCGTCGAGCTGGGCCTGTACATGCTCGCCTTCAACATGTCCGGCTGGCCGATCAACGTCTTCAGCGCGGTGGTGCGGGCCGTGTCCATGCCGGCGTTCGCGCGGGTCAGCGAGGACCGCGAGCAGCTCCCGGCCCGGTTCGCCGCCGCGGCGTCCATGGTCGCCACGATCACGATACCGGTGTGTCTGATCATGGGCGGGGCGGCCGGCCCGCTCGTCGCCGTGGTCTACGGGTCGAAGTGGCACGCGGCCGCCGGCGCGCTGGCGGGTCTTGCGATCTTCGGTGCCGCCCGCACGATGGTCGAGCTGCTGTCGGACTTCCTCGTCGCGCTCGGCAGGACCCGGGAGATCTTCGTCATCCAGGTGCTGTGGATCGCGGCGCTCATCCCAGCCATGATCATCGGCGTCGGGCGCAACGGGATCGCCGGTGCCGGCGCGGCCCACGCGGTGGTCATCGTCGGGGTCACGCTGCCGATATACGTGCTGGCGCTGCGTCCCTTCCGGATCACCCCCTGGCTGCTGGCGCGGGCGGTCGGCCCGCAGGTGCTGGCCGCCGCCGCGGCCGGCGCGGCCTCCTGGCTGGTCGCGTCGGCCGTCGCTCCCGTCTGGCTCGCGCTTCCGGTCGCGTCGGCGGCCGGGTTCGTGGTCTTCGTCGGATGCCAGTGGTCACAGGTCGTCCGCGTCGTCGGGCGCCTGCGCTCCCGCCGGAGCGGCCGGGACGACGACGCGGCCCCGCCGGATCCGGCCCCCGCCAGCACGGCCCCCGCCAGCACGGCCCCCGCCAGCACGGCCCCCGTCGGCGCGGCCCCCGTCGGCGCGGGGAGTGCCGGGCACGGGCCGGTCGCCGCGACGCCCGTGCCCACGCGCACCGCTACCGGCCGTCACCGCGCCTCGCGCGGGAGCAGCCGCGGCCCCACCGCGTGGCTGGACGGCCTGCGCGGGCTGGCCGCGATGTACGTCGTTCTCCATCACTGCTGGCTGGCGGTCTTCCCCGACTACCCGCGCAACAGCGGCCCCTGGTTCGTCGGGTGGATGCTCCACGGCCAGCTCGCGGTCGTGGTCTTCATCGTCGTCTCGGGGTACTCCCTCACCCTGTCCCCCGCGGGCAACGGACACCGGCTGCGGGGCGGCTGGCGCACCTTCGCCCGCCGGCGGGCCTGGCGGATCCTCCCGCCCTACTGGATCGCGCTCGTGCTGTCGATGCCGGTCGCGCTGTGGGTCAGCCACAACGTCAGCGACGCCCGGAGCGGGATCCGGGCGTTCGCCGTCCACCTGTTCATGCTGCAGGACGTCGTGGGCACCGAACGGCCCAACGGGACCTTCTGGTCCATCGCGGTCGAGTCCTGGATCTACGTCCTCTTCCCGCTCCTGCTCGTGCTCCGGCGGCGGGTGGGCCCGGTGGTCACGGCCACCGCCACCGTCATCGCGGTGTGTGGGCTGGAGGCCGTCGCCCTGCGTGTTCCGGCGTTCGCGCGGTACGAGCACCTCAGCCCGCAGATGCTGGCGTGTTTCGCGCTGGGCATGCTCGCGGCCGACTCGGGGCGGGCACCGATGATCCGGGGCCGCCGTGTCCCGCTGCTCGCGCTCGCCGGAGTGCTCATCACGGGCTGTGTGGCCGGGTTCGCGGTGGTGGGGTCCGAACGGGTCGTGGCCGACTACTTCTGGGTCGGCATCCTCGTCGGCGCCGTCACGGCCGTGGCGTTTCGCGGGCTCGCGGCCGCGCCGGCCTCCCGGGTACGTGACCTGCTGGCCTCCCGGCCGTTCACCGCTGTCGGGCGGCTCGCCTTCTCCGTCTACCTGATCCACCCGCTGGTGCTGGAAATACTCTGGTTCGAGCTGCTCCGGCGGCTGGCCACGGGGATGACGGCGCTGGTCATCCTGCTGGCCGCGACGATCCCGGCCGTTCTCGCCGTGTGCTTCGGGTTCTTCAAGCTGTTCGAGGAGCCCTTCATCCGCGCCCGGTCCTGGGCCGATGTCCGTGCCCACCGCGTGAAGGCCCGCCGGGACGGGCCGGCCCGGCTCGTCCCGTCCCAGGCCGCCCTCGCCCCCGCGGTGGCCGCGTCCGCCAGCGACCCCGCGCTGGGAGGCCCGCTGAAAAGCCGCTGACCGGGTTGTCTCAGCCGCCGGGCGGCCGGACGTGTGCCCGCGCCTGCCGGACGGCCGCCCGGGCGGTCGTCCGCGCCCGGTGCCGCATCACCACCCGCGGATCCGCGCGCAGGAGGCCGTCCACCGTGGCCCACGGCGCGAGCTCCCGGGCGGCCGGGTACACCTCCTCGGCGAAGGCGACGAACCCTTCGGCCTGGTCCCGCTCGTCCGCCCGCGCGCCCAGGGCGTCATGCCCGATGGGCCCCCGCCGCTGGGAGGCGCCCAGGAGATCACAGGCGTGGCGCAGCGCCTTCACCGCCAGCGTCCGGCGGGCGGTGGTGAGCAGCTCCTCGGCGTTCGGCACGTCCTTCCCGGGGCCGGTGAGGACGCTGACGAACGCGTCCCGCCGCCCCTCGAGGTCACGCAGCACCCCGGAGTTGATCGTGTGCTGCATGCTGGCGGAGTGGATGCGGTAGTAGCCCTGGTCGGCGCCGTCGATCGTGCCGACGTCGGCGAGCACCGCGAGGCGCATCCACATCTCCATGTCGAACGTGTGCGGGAGGTCCGGGTTGTAGTACCCGGCCGCCCGCAGCGTCGCGGTGCGGATCAGCGCCTCCGGCTGCGCTATGGCGTTGTGGCCGAGCCGGCAGACGTGCGCGAGCCAGGCGTGCCCGGGCCAGAGCGACCAGGACGCCGGCGCCGTCCGGGCGGGCGGCAGCGGGGATGCGGCGAAGGCGACCGGTTCGCCGTAGACGAAACCCACCGCCGGGTTGTGCTCGGCGAACGCCACCGAACGCGCGAGCGAGCCGGGGGTGAGCAGGTCGTCCGCGTCCAGCTTGATGAAGTACTCGCCGCGCGCCGCGGCGAGCCCCTCGTTGAAGGTCTCCATGTGGCCGCGGTTCACCGACCGCCGGATGATCCTGAAACGCGGGTCGGCCGCGGCGAACACCCCGGCCACCTCGGCGCTGTTGTCCGCCGACGCGTCGTCGATGACGTAGACGTCGATGTTGTCGTAGTCCTGGGTGAGCACGGACGTCAGGCACTGCGGCAGGAAGCGCGCGTAGTTGTAGGACGACACGAAGATCGAAACCAGCGGACGGGTGCCGGCGGCCGGCAGCGGGCGGACCGGCCCGGCCACCGGGCCGGCGGCGTCCTCGGCCGGTCGCCGGCCAGGAAGAGCGATCATGGCTGGTGGATCCTGTTCCGTACCGGCCGGGCATCCACGCCGGCCGCGCGGTCACGGGCGGGCACCGCCCGCCGGGGCGGACGGCTCCGGCGGGCCCACGCGGCCGGACGGCCGGGGGCGGGCACCGCGCTCACCCGGCCAGGGCGTCACGCAGGGCGGCCACGACGGTCTCCTGCTCCTCGCCGGTCAGGTGGTGGTGCAGCGGGAGGATGAGGGAACGGTCGGTCAGCCACTCGGTGACGGACAGGTCGCCGTGCGCGACGTCGACGTACGGCGGCTCCAGGTGCGCCGCCATGATCCCGCGACGCGCGGACACCCCCCTGGCGGCCAGCAGGGCCAGGACGTCGTCGCGGGAGCGCGGGTGCTCCGGCGGCAGCAGGACCCAGAAGGCCTGGAAGTTGGACTCGCCGTAGGGCGGATCCTGCACCGCGACCAGACCGGGGATGTCGGCCAGCAGCTCACGGTAACGGGCGGCGAGCGCCCGCCGACGGGCCACCATCTCCCCCAGCCGGCCGAGCTGCACCAGCCCGACCGCGGCCTGCAGATCGGTCATCCGGTAGTTGAAGCCGACCTCCAGGTAGCGCTCGAGGACGACCCGGTCGCTGGCGTGCCGGTCCGCGGCGCTCACGCTCATGGCGTGCTCGCGCAGCCGGCGCAGCCTGGTCGCCAGCGCCTCGTCGTCCAGGGTGAGCATGCCGCCCTCACCGGTGGTGAGCAGCTTGCGGGGGTGGAACGACCACGCCGCGATCCGCGCGCCGGCGCCCACCGGGCGGCCGTGGTAGGTGGAGCCGGCCGCGCAGGCGGCGTCCTCGACCACGGCGACGCCGAGCGGGTCGCACAACGCCCGCACCGCCTCGGCGTCCGCCGGCATCCCGCCCTGGTGGACGAGGATGACCGCCTTCGTGCGCGGGGTGAGCGCCGCCTCCACGGTCTTGGCGGTGAGGTTGCCGGTGGTGGCCTCGACGTCGGCGAACACGACGTCCGCGCCGACGTAGCGCACGCAGTTCGCCGTGGCGATGAACGAGAACGACGGGACGACCACCTCGTCCCCGGGGCCCGCCCCCGCCCCGATCATGGCCAGGTGCAGGGCGGTGGTGCAGGAGCTGGTCGCGACCGCGTGGCCGGTGCCGACATGCCCGGCGAACGCCCGCTCGAAGGCGGCCACCCGCGGCCCCTGCGCGATCCAGCCGCTGGCCAGCGCCTGCGCGACCGCGTCGACCTCCTCCTGGCCGAGCCAGGGCCTCATGACCGGGATCGTCATGCGGACGCTCCGGAGCCGGCGGGCTCGTCCTGGCCGGCGCGTTGCTCGGCCTGCCACCACTCGACGAGCCGGCCCAGCCCCTCGGCGAGGCCGACCTCGGCCTTGAAGCCCAGCCGGGCCGCTGCCGCCGAGGTGTCCGCGAGCCGGCGGGGCACCGGGCTCGCCGCCCGGGCGGGGCCGAACTCCAGCCCGAGATCGCTACGGCCCATGACCGTCTGGAGGGACTCGGCCAGGTCGCGCAGGGACGTCTCCACTCCCGACGCGATGTTGAAGACCTCGTCGGTGACGTCGGCCTCGGCGGCGAGCAGGTTCGCCCGCGCGATGTCGTCGGTGAAGACGAAGTCCATGGTCTGGCCGCCGTCGCCGAGGATCAGCGGTGGCCGGCCCGCGGCGATCCGCTCCATCCAGCGGACCAGGACCTCGGTGTACACGCCGTGGATGTCCATCCGCGGCCCGTAGACGTTGAAGTAGCGCAACGCGACATAGTCAAGCCCGTGCGTGGCGCGGAAGCTGCGCAGCAGGCCCTCGTTGAACAGTTTCGCGGCACCGTAGAGGGTGTCGTTGCCGTACGGATGGTGATCCTCGCGGGTCGGGAAGTCGACGGCCGCCCCGTACACGGACGCCGACGACGACGCCACGACCTTGCGGACGCCGGCGGTCAGCGCGGCTTCGACCACGTTGTAGGTGCCGTCGACGAGGACCTCCAGGGCCAGCCGTGGCTCCTCCACGCACTGGGTGATACGGATCGCGGCCAGATGGAACACGACGTCGACGCCGGTGGTGAGCTCGGCCAGCAGGGCCCGGTCCCGGATGTCGCCCTCCACCAGGCGGACCCGGCCGGAGCCGAGGGCACCCGCCAGGTTGGCCCTCCTGCCGCGGACCAGGTTGTCAACGACAATGATCTCCGCCGCTCCGGCGGCGACCAGCCGGTCGCAGATCGCCGAACCGATCGTGCCGGCCCCACCGGTCACCAGGCATCGGGACCCTGTCAGCGGCACCGCCGCCGCCTGGGTGCTGTCCACTTCGAGTACTTCCCTCCATCGTCGGAATGGTCACAGCCGTCGAGACGAACACAGCCGTCGAGA
>NZ_CAKKTL010000064.1:19832-25670 GCF_920664355.1 Protofrankia sp. CiP1_Cm_nod2 | reverse complement strand
TCGCTCGCCCGTACCCCCCGGATGGCCCGGATCGCGGTGCAGTGCAAGCACTACCCGGACCGTGCTGTGGGTCCGTCCGCGGTACGGGACTTCAACGGCTGCGCGTGGACGGATCATCGTGCCGATGTTGCGCTGTTGGTCACCTCGGGCCGGTTCACCGCTGCGGCCGCGGACTTCGGCCACCGTCACCGCATCCAGATGGTCGACCGGGAGGTGCTCACACGGTGGATGGCCGGCGAGCGGATCCTGCCTCGTGTCCCGGCGCCCCGGCGTGGCCACACCGATGTCTCGCCTACCCCCGGGGGACCCACACGATGATCGTTTTACACGTCGTCGGTGTCGACGGCGGCGATCAGCGGCCCGGTGTCCCAGACAATCACTCGGGATCGCGCCCCAGTTCCGCGCGCAGGATCTCAGCCGAACGGGCGGCGAGACCACCCTTGCCGCTGTACAACGCGCCTACCACGATGCGCTCGGGTTCGCCGCGGCCACCGGCGACGACGAGGTGTGACTATGAGAGCGAGACTTGGATCCGGTGCTGATCTTGTAACCGTTCTGATCCCCTTGGTGATCATCGAACGAGGAGGGCGTGTTTGCGGAGCGGGTCGAAGTTGACGCGGCCGTGCAAATGGTGTTTGACCGTCTTGATACGGTTGGCGTTGCCTTTGACGACGCCGGAGCTGGGGGTTCGGCGAGGCCGGCGAGCACGGCGTCACGGGCGGCTTCGCCATCGCGCTGCTGTCGCCATGCCGTCTCCACATCTTGCGGCGCCGGGCCGACCGCGGTCGCGAGCGCAGTTCTGGCACTATTGACACTGCATTTTCGGTCCGACGCCCGGCCTACGCCTCGTCGCTCGTCGTGAGGTATGTACGGGTGTACGTGGCCACGCGCGTGGAGACCGGCTGGCGGCCTCGACGCGCCCACCCGCAGGTCCGGCCCACCGGGTCCGGCGGTGGACGCCCCGCAAGCTGGCACCTCGTTGTTGAGCACCCCGGCAACGCCCGCCCGACCAGGATTGAGATGGGGATGACCGAGCAGATCGGATACGACAACTTCGACTTCGGACACCAGCCTGAGGTGGACTTCGCCCTGAACCCCGAGCCGCGGTGTCCCTGTCTCCTGCTGCTGGACGTGTCTGGGTCCATGAACGGTCAGCCCATTCGAGAACTCAACGCCGGTCTCAGGGCGTTCCAGGATGAACTCACCTCAGACGACCTCGCCGCGAAGCGCGTCGAGGTCGGGATCATCACCTTCGGACCGGTGCAGGTGGCGACCGACTTCGTGTCTGCCTCGGTGTTCACAGCGCCCGAGTTGCACGTGCAGGGAGCCACCCCGATGGGCGAAGCCATCACCCGAGGTCTGTCGTTGCTCCGTGACCGCAAGACTGAATATAGGAACAACGGGGTGAAGTACTACCGCCCGTGGATCTTCCTGATCACAGACGGGGAGCCGACAGACAACTGGCATGCGGCCGCCCACGCTGTGCAGGCGGGTGAGGCTGCGAAGGAGTTCGCGCTTTTCGCCGTCGGCGTGCGGGGAGCGAACATGGAAATCCTCCGCCAGATCGCTGTCCGCCAGCCGCTCGCGCTGCAGGGACTCAAGTTTCAGGAACTCTTCCAGTGGCTGTCCAGTTCCCTGGGATCGGTGTCCCGTTCGGCCGTCGGCACCGAGACGCTGCTCGCGGCACCTACAGGGTGGGCCGCCGTTTGACCTGGCGCGTCATCGCGAGGTCCGAAGCCGGCACCTCGCACATCAAACGAAGCCTGCCCTGCGACGACGACTGCCTCTTCGCGCAATATCGGCTTCCGTGTGGCGACGAGTTGCTCGCGGTCGTCGTCGCGGATGGCGCGGGCAGCGCCGAACACGGTGGCGAAGGGGCACAGGTCGCGATAGCAGCGGTGGCTGCGGCTCTCCAGTCGCGCCTGGGCGAATCAGAGATCATGCTGGATGCCGGCCTGGCCGAGATCCTGGTGACGGCGGCACACGACGGAATCGCGTCGAAGGCCACCAGCCACAACCTCCGTCCTCGAGACTTTGCCTGCACCCTGCTTGGTGTGCTCGCCGCGCCGACGCTCGGGACGATGGCTTTCCAGATCGGAGACGGCGGCATCGTCCTCGACGTCGGGAGCGGGCTGGAACTCGCCGTAGTACCCATGGTTGGGGAGTACGCCAACATGACGCACTTCGTCACGCAGGACAACTTCCGCGAGGTCCTCGCCGTCCGAACCTTTGACCCACTGGCTACGAAGATCGCAGCATTCACCGATGGCCTGCAGCGAATCGCGCTCGATCTCGCCACGGACGTACCCCATGAACCATTCTTCAGGCCCTTTTTCAAGGCGCTCGAGGATGCCAGATCCGAAAACGAGGAAGTTCTGCTCGACCAACTCAGCCTGGCTCTGGGACGGTTCCTGCAAGGACCGCTGGTAAACGAACGTACCGACGACGACAAGACACTAGCTATCGCAGTCTGGCTCGGCGACGTCGACCCAGCCACGGCCAGTGACGAACTGGGAAACTCGGACGCGCGGGCATGAGCACCACCCGGCTGTTCACGTCAACGGGAGACGAACTGTCGCTCGGCCCGACTCTCGGCAAGGGCGGCGAAGGTTCCGTCCACCAGATCAACGGAGACTCAAATCACGTCGCAAAAGTGTACCACAAGATCCCTGACGGCGACCGGCAGGAGAAGCTTCGGTTGATGGCGTCTCTCAGGGATGCCGACATCCGGAAATTTGTCGCTTGGCCAGTGGAGACCCTGCATGTGGACCGGGGAGGTCCCGTCCGGGGCTTTGTCATGCCAACCGCAGGCTCCTGCGTTCCCGTTCATCAGCTCTACAACCCCGGCCACCGCAAGCAGGAGCAGCCCCAACTGTCGTGGAAGAATTTGCTGGTCACGGCGCGGAACACGGCGGACGGCTTCGCCGCGGTCCACCAGCGTGGACTGGTCGTGGGTGACGTCAACGAGAACTCGGTGATGGTCGCCCCAAATAACGGGCATGTGATGCTGATCGACGCGGATTCATTTCAGGTGAACGCGGATGGCCGGGTCTTTCCCTGCCTGGTCGGGGTTCCGGACTTCACCCCGCCCGAGTTGCACGCGGTCGGTGACTTCAGCCGGATGGTCCGAACCGCCAACCACGACAACTTCGGTCTGGCAATCCTGATCTTCCAGCTGCTCCTCGGCGGACGCCATCCCTTCGCGGGTCGTCCGCTCCGTAACGATGTCGGCAACGATATGTCCACTGATATCAGCGGCTTTCGGTTTGCCGACGCCCCGGACAACAGCAGCCGCGGATTGGTCCCGCCACCGACAGCCGTTCCGGTGACCATCCTTCCTGCTGTGATCCACGGCATGTTCACCCAGGCGTTCACCGAGCCCGGGATCCAGCACCGGCCGACTGCTCGGGAGTGGGTATTGGCTCTCGACAAACTGCGACCGCAGACAGCCGTGTGCCACGCCAGCCCACACCACGCTTACCCGGCACACGTGAGGGCGTGCCCCTGGTGTTCCCTCGACAGTTCGGGAATCGTGCATTTCGTCAAGGCGCAGGTCGCCGCGAAGGCGCAAGCGGCGGGGGTCACCATCGCGGCGCTGTGGGCGCAGATATCTGCAGTCCCGCCCCCGGCGGAAATCGTCGTACCCCCCAGCGCCGGGATTAAGCCCGTTGCGCGGCCGCTCCCGGCGGCGGTGCGCTCAAAGGCAACACCATTCGTCGTCTGGCCCATCGTGGTCAGCCTGGTTATTGCATTGATGGTAATCGCAGGTGCGCTCGGGCTCCTGGCGCTGGTGTTGCCCGTTTTTGTGGGTCGGTGGCTCAAACGCTACGGTGAGCCCAGGCGTCAGGAGAAGGACGCGCGCCTGCTGGCAGGGCAACAGGCGCGAGATGCGCATGCAGCCGCGATCCGTGAGGCAGAGGAAGCTGGCCCAGCAGGGTTTCAGACTCTCCGTGATCCGCTTGCCAGGCTCTATTCTGAGTACACCGTCGAGATCCCGAAACAGGAGAGGCGGACACTCGCGGAATTTGACCGCACCGTGCGGGATCGCCAGCTGCGCCGTCACTTGGAGCGGCAGTACGTCAGCAGGGCCTCGATCAGCGGCGTTGGCCCGAGTCTCAAGCAGCGGCTTGCAGCGTACGGCGTCAACACCGCTGCAGATGTGAACCGCTCCAAGATAATAGGAATCCCCGGTTTCGGGGAAGTGAAGACTGGAGCTCTGGTCGCTTGGCGTGACTCCTGTGAACGTGCTTTCCGCTACAACCCCCATGACCCTGCTACGCCCAAGGAACGCGACCAGGCGCTCGAAGTTCACCAGAGGCGGCGCAGATCCATCGAGAACGAGCTTCAGCGCGGTCTCGCCGAACTCCAGCGCCGCAGCCAGCTCCGGCCAGAAGCGCGAGCCGAAATTGAGCAGAAGCTAGCCGCCACGGCCCGGCAACTCGCCCAGGCGGACGCCGACCTGACTGTCCTCTAACGAGGCTCCTGTTCGTCTTCAATCCTGAGCGCCGCGCGGTCCTGTTTGTCGCCGGAGACAAGGCCGGGCAGTGGTCAACCTGGTGCGCCAGGGCGATCCCGCTGGCCGAGGCCCGTTACGCCCTCCACCTCTAACCATCCAGAAGGTCGGCGTTGGCTGGACACGGTGTCGGTAGCAGCGTCGATCCCGTACCCGCGAGCCGTTCGGGAGCCCCGATCACCCGCCGTGCCCTGGGTCCCGAAACACCGTTCCTGGCAGCCGAGTCGCGTTCCTGACAGCCAAGTTGACCGGGTCGAGGTCCATGGCGACGGCTCGGACGGGTGCTCCGTCGGCGCCGGTGAGACGCAGTGGCAGCGCGGTCACGAAGGGGTCGAAGTCGATCGCCTCGATGTTGCGCAGGTTCTCGCCGATGATCCCGCCGTGGCGGGCGATGAGGTGGTGTACCGGAAAGCCTGCCCCTGGATGGCCGGCGTCGGGCGTCTCGTCGATGCTGGCGGCGTCCAGCAGGAACGTCCGCGCACCGAGATCGACCATTCGCGTTGCGGCGTCCTCGTCGAGGAACGGATGATCGAAGTATTTCGGTGTTCCGTAGTGTGCGGACCAGCCGGTGTGCAGGATCGTGATGACTCCGGGGCCGATGCGGCCGGTGGGTGCGGAGGCGGTGATGTGGTCCCAGGTGATCCGTTCCCGAGGTGCCAGCCCGGTCACGTCCAGGATGATCCCGGGGCCGGCCAGTAGGCGCAGGTCGAGTTCGTCGACGCGGGCCCCGTTCGGCTCGACGTGGTAGGGCGCGTCGACGTGCGTCCCGGTCTGTGATCCGAGGTGCAGGTCGAGCAGGTTGAAGCCGGCTGTCTCGATCGTGGCCGCCGGTCGGAGCCGCGGGGTGGGATCACCCGGGTAGACCTGGGTGCTCTCGTCCAGTGGCACCGACAGGTCGACGATCCGACGGATACGCATGCCCGATTCTCTGCTCCGCGCGGGCGGCTTGGTGATCCTGTCACCCTACCGATGATCGTGCCGTCGCTCGGGGCGGGGCGGGGCATGGGGACCGGGAGCATGCCTGTACCGAAGGTACTGATCGAAGAAGCGAAAAAAACCGTAGATACGAACCTGATGGCCTGATAATGTTCGCGTCTGCGTAGTAATGCCAGGTGGGTCGGACGCCTGCGCAGGTGCGGCCGCGGGCGCGGAGCGCGGCTCGTGGGGGCTCCTGCGGCTTGTGGCCATCGGTCGGTGCTCGTGGCCGGGAGCCGGAGACGCGGCCGCACCTCCACCAGGTCACGTGCTCTGTCGACAAAGGATGATCGGATGACCGGATGATCGGTAAGGATTCGGCGGGGAACATTGTTTTACGTACGGTGTCC
>NZ_CAKKTL010000064.1:18771-19240 GCF_920664355.1 Protofrankia sp. CiP1_Cm_nod2 | reverse complement strand
GTGAGGTCGGTCGGTAGCGGATCGGCCGCCGTCCTCTGCGCGGCAGCCCTCGTCTGGGCGTGGGTGACGCCCGCGGCCGCGGACCCGCTGCCGAAGCCCGCCGGCTCGCTCCAGGGCGGTGTGCATCTGCGGGGCAGCTACCCGAGTGACGCCGCGGGCAGCCCGGCTGTCGACGGCACTGTCAACCCCACCAGCTGGAGTGGGATCGTCGCCACTGGTGGGCAGCCCGCCCCGAACACCACCGCCCGCGCCTTCGCCGTCTGCGCCAGCCATCACGTCGGTTCCGGCGAGTAGATCAGCCGGTGGCCATCTCAGTCCACGGGCATCAGCCGTCCGAGGTGTGAGAAGGCCACCGAAAAACGTGGGCTGACCGGTCGGGTTCCTCAATATCCGACCGGTGCGGACGCGTCCCATGAAAATGTTCGGTCCATCCGGTGGTCATGTCCTGTTTCAGCGCGCGCCGTTTCTT
>NZ_CAKKTL010000064.1:4466-18609 GCF_920664355.1 Protofrankia sp. CiP1_Cm_nod2 | reverse complement strand
GACGGTGTTGCGCGCACATGTCCGCCGCGTCGAAGTCAGAAAGGGAGATCCGATGAGGATGAGGTCGCTGCGGCATCCTGTCCTGGGAAAAGCGCTGATCGCAGGTGCGCTGCTGGCTGTCACGGTGCCGGGAGTCGCGTACGCCAACACGGTGGGCGTCACCGTGCGAACCCCGGGGGCCACCAGCGGCCCCGGATCGGCCTTCTCCGAGATCTCGACCCACGCGGACTGTAGCGGCGGCCTCATCTCCGGAGGTGGGATCAACCAGGCCATCGGTACCGGCTCGTCGTCGAACGGCAACCATGTGATGGGTACCGAGCCCAGCTCCGACGGCAGCACCGAATACACCGGTTCCACCGGGGCCGTCGGTACCGACGTGACGCACTGGCTCGGTATCGGTGGCAGCGGGGGCGCGGTCAACGCCTCCTTCTCCACCACTCCCTACGCGGTGTGCCTCACCAGCAGTCTGATCAGTCACACCCAGGTGGTCATGAACAAGATTTCCGGGCCCACGTCCGGCTCAACGGTGGGCCTGGTCACCGCCACCTGCCCGGCGAACACGGTCCTGCTCGGCGGCGGGGCGCGTACCACACCGGCCAGTATCGGCAGCCTCAAGCCGATCGCCAGCTTCCCCACCTTCAACAACGCCGGACACGACTACGGCCAGAAAGCCGCGGCCGACGGTGAGACCAATCCGGACTCCTGGACCGCCGTCGGGTGGAACGGCGGCGGAGGCAACAGCAACAACACGACCTACGCCTACGCGGTCTGCAGCGGGAACAACATCGATGTCAGTGGAGTCACCGTGAAAATCCGGTACAGCGAGGTGAGTGGCCCGGCCTCAGCGACCACAGGGCAGACAGCGACCGTGGGCTGCGGTGGTCAGGACGGGAAACTGGTCAGCGGAGGTGCCGCCGTCAGCGGGGGCAGCGTGACGACCACCGACTTCACCGGACCGGGCTCGGGCGGCGACCATCTCAACGGCAGCTTCCCCAGCGATTCCAGCGGCAATCCCGTCGGTGACGGGACCACTACGGCGGCATACTGGACGGCCTTCACCCACACCGGGGGCACAAGCTCGCCGAGCACCTATTCCGATGTCTGGGTGCTGTGCGCCGACGACGGCGTCTGAAAACCGGCAGCACCGGCCCGCGGGCGGGCACGGGCCGAACACGGCCTGCCCGCGGATCACCCATCTCAGCATTCCACCACCTCCGCAGGCCCGGAAAGGCGCCGTCGATTTCCGTGAACCGTCGTTTCATCATGTCCAGAGCCGTAGCGATCGCGGCCGCCGGCGCGACCGGCCTCCTGGCCGCCGTCATGGGGACGCCCCTCGCCGTAGCCGCCGGTCCGGCCGGCGCGGCCGAACCCTGCGGCGCGGGCGGCGTCCTCACCACCTCCCCGCCCACCTGCACCTACACCGCTGCGGGGACGGACACCTTCACCGTCCCGGACGGGGTGACCGCCGTGAGCGTCGACCTGTTCGGTGCCGAGGGCGGCAGCGCGGCCGGCTTCGTCGCTCCGCACCCGCCGAACGACGGCGCGGCCGGCGGGCTCGGCGGCGAGACCCGCGCCACCCTGGCCGTCAGCCCAGGGCAGATCCTCCAGATCACCGTGGGCGCCGCCGGCATCCCCGGAACCTCCCGGCACGGCGAGTTCGCCCGGCCCGGCGGCATCGGCCACGGAGCCGGCGGCGGTGGCGCGCACGGCGGAGGCGGGTCCGGCGGCGGTGGCTCGGACGTGCGGCTCGCCCCCTCCGGCCAGTCCGGTCGGCTCCTGGTCGCGGGCGGCGGCGGCGGGGCCGGTAACGGTGGGCCCCTCCTGCACGGCGGCGACGGCGGCGGTCCCACCGGGCAGGCCGGCGGGCAGGGCGGCGGACCCGCGGGGTCCGGTGTCGCCGGCGGCGGCGCAACCCAGAGCGCCCCCGGGACCGGGAGCCCCAACTCCGCTGCCGGCGGCCCTGGCGCTCCCGGCAGCGACATCGACCCCAACACCGGCCAGCCCAACCCGGGCAGCGGGGGCCCAGGGGGCAACGGGGGCGGCGGCGGCAACGGGGGCGGCGGCGGAGGGGGTGGCTACTTCGGCGGTGGCGGTGGCTCCGGCGGCGGGGAGCCCGGCGGCTTCTTCGGGGCAGGTGGCGGCGGCGGGAGCGGGTATGCGACGCCAGCGGCGACCAACGTCTCCCTCATCCCGGGCGTCAGCCACGGCAGCGGCAAAGCGATCGTCTCGTTCCGGTACGAAACCGCGATCACGCTGACTCCGAGTACGTCCACCCCGCTGTTCGGGCACGCCGTCGCCGTCACCGCCACCGTAGGCCCCGCCTACCCGGCCGCGGGCGTCCTGACCGGCACGATCACATTCTCGGACGGGACAACACCCCTGGCCACCGTGCCGGTCAGCGGTGGTCAGGCCAGCTTCAGCACCGGCGCGCTCCAGCCCGGATCCCATCCGGTCACCGCCAGCTACAGCGGAGACCCGCGCTTCGCGCCGAGCACCACGGCAGGACCCACCGGGATCACCGTCGGATTCAGCCAGCCGTGCACGACGACACCACACCACGGTCCTCTGATCGTGGCCACCGGCCGGTCGCTGTGCATAGGAGCCGGCGGCCAGCAGGACGGGCCGGTCACCATACAGCCCGGTGGAGCCCTGGCCGTGCTGGGCGCCGAGGTCACCGGCCCCCTGTCCGCCAGCGGTGCCGTCGCGGTCACCGTCTGCCGGTCGACGCTGGCCGGGCCGGTCACCATCCGGACGAGCAGCGGCTACGTCCTGATCGGTGCTGATCACGACGACGTGACGGCCTGCATGGGCAACACCATCCAGGGCCCGCTGACCCTGGAGGCCAACAGCGGAGGTCTCGAAGCCTCGGCCAACACGGTCACGGGACCGGCGCGGATCACTGCCAACAGCGGCAGCGGCCTGCTACCGGAGGACGCTGTGCCCGCATTCGAGGCCAACCATGTCACCGGCCCCCTGAGCTGCGGCGGCAACGAACCAGAACTGCGGCAGACCGGCAACATCGTGGACGGGCCGCGATCCGGGCAATGCCGATAGAGGCGTTTGCGCGGCAGGCTGTTTCTGTGCGACAGACCGCTATTGCGTCGTCAATGGCGCCTGGTAGGCACTGAGAAGTCCGCCGAGGTTGGCAACGCCTCGGCGGACCGTCCTGCGCCTCGATTCCGCCGAGCCACTGGTCGAAACTCGCGGGAGCAGCCGATCAGCGTCAGCTCGGTATAGCCCCAAGTTCATACTTTTGCTTGTATGCATACGTTCGTGTGATCTCTGATGCCTGTCGGCTCCCGCTCCGGCCTGGCGTCCGGTGGGACGTCGGGACTGTCGATTATCTGTATGACGACCGTCCGTACGGCTAGCCGGTCGAGAGGACCCAGCCATTCCAGAGATCGACTCGGCCGACGCCGGTCAGCAGCACGACGCCGACGCCTATGAAGACGAGCCCCGACGCGACCGGGAACGGGAGGAAAAGGATGCTCCGGAATCCCTGGAAGAAATCCGGGACGACGACGTGGCCCAGGCCGTGCGGCCGGACAGGATACGGATGCGGGCGCCTACGTCGTGCTGAATCCCCACCGGGTGCAGCAGCCGCTCGACCCGGCGGTCGCCGTTCCGAGTGACGAAATCAACCGTCGGGGTGTGGCGAGTGTAACGATCGGGATCTTCGTCGACGTCGACGTCGACGTCGACCACGGTCCCGGTCGTGTAGTGCCCCCGTATCCGGAGCCGGACGCGTTCCAGCGAGGCCCTCGCGCCGGCGATCGGCGCCCGCATCCGCTGCCCGTCACGTCAGCCCGACCATTTGCGATCTTCATAAAACACAACTAACACACATAAAACACAAAAGTCGAACTGGAGAACTAGTACGAAATGACTGGAAAGCGGGAATATCTCATGGATATTAGTTACTAGTAGTGCCGATGCTTTCGTAACTCACAGTTAGCAATTGATCGCTTGAGGGCGTGTCGAGCGCTGGGTGGCCGGCGTCCTCCGAAGCCCTGGTGAGTTGTCTCGCTATGACTTTCGGGTGCCGTCGCGGGCATGCCCGGTGAACGCCCCCGCCTGCCGGCCGGCCCGGAATGGCCGCGCCACGGGCCCGCATGCCGGTCGCCGCCGATGCGGCGGGGGAATCGGTTGAATGATCGCGTTCCGATGGCCGGCCGAGCTGGCCGCGACGCGTTGCCCGGAGATGTTTCCTGTCCCGGCCCCATCGTCCTTTACTGTCCGTAACCGACAAGATCGGTCAGCGGACTAGACGGGCCACCTTCCGGGCCAGTCCTCGAGTAGTTCCGCAAAGTGCTTGCCGCCCGTGGCTCCGATGGAGGAGGCTGCCGATGCGCGGCCACGCGCTTACCGACAGCGAACAAAGCGCATGTCGCCGAACGGCGCGACATGACGGGGGGTCCACGGGTATGAAGCTGCTGACCGCGCGATCATCCGGACGGATGGAGGGCGGGGATCATCCGTATGCGTTCCTGGAGATCTGACCGGGCCGCTGGCCCGGGCGCGTCTCCAACGCCGGTACCGCGGCCGTAGGGATGCCACGAGAATCCCCGCCACTGTCTTTCCCACGTTCGGTGGGAGCCCTCGGAAAAGATGACACGGCGCTGTCGGAGCGGCGCCGGCGCCGCCGCGGGCCAGAAGTTCTCGGGAAAGTACCGGAACAGCCCTGACGAATCCGGCCGGCCGTCCCGCGCACCCCGCGGGGACACCGACCGGACAGCGCATCGGTTAAGGGCACGGCGTACCGCCGGTGCCCGGTTGCCCCGATCCCTGGAAGAACCACAGAGAGGTGGAGCCCGCATGACCGAGCCCGTATCGACCGGCCCCGGCGTGACCGGTGAGGACCCCCGGCTGAGCCTGAGCACGGCGGCCGCGCGCAATCTCGCGACGACCACCAAGTCCGTCCCCCAGATGCAGGAGATCACCTCCCGGTGGCTGCTGCGCGTGCTGCCCTGGGTCCAGACGGCCGGCGGCGTCTACCGGGTCAACCGGCGGTTGACCTACATACTCGGCGACGGGCTCATCACGTTCACCTCCACCGGATCCGAGGTGCGAGTGGTGCCCGGTGAGCTCGCCGAGCTGCCCGCCCTGCGGGGCTTCGACGGCGACGCGCTCACCGCTCTCGCCGACCGCTTCGCCCAGCGGGAGTACGCACCGGGCGACGCCCTGGTGGAGACGGGCGCGCCGGCCGACGCGGTGTTCCTCGTCGCCCACGGCAAGATCGGAAAATTCGGCCCGGGCGAGTACGGTGACGAGCGCTCCCTCGGGGTGCTTGCCGACGGCGAGTACTTCGGTGACGAGGTCCTCGTCGAGCCGGACCTGACCTGGGAGTACACCGCCCGCGCCCTGACCGCCGCCACCGTGCTCGTGCTCACCCGCGAGCAGTTCGCCGAGGTCGTCGAGCGGGACGCCGCGCTGCGCGGGCACCTGGCGGACTACCGCTCCCGCCCGCAGCCGCCGCGCAACCGGCAGGGCGAGGCGGAGATCGCGATCGCGGCCGGGCACAGCGGCGAGCCGGACCTGCCGGGCACGTTCGTCGACTACGAGCTGGCCCCGCGGGAGTACGAGCTCAGCGTCGCCCAGACGGTGCTGCGCATCCACAGCCGGGTGGCCGACCTGTACAACGAGCCGATCAACCAGCTGGAGCAGCAGCTGCGGCTCACCGTCGAGGCACTGCGCGAACGCCAGGAGCACGAGCTGGTCAACAATCCCGACTTCGGCCTGCTGCACAACGCCGACCTGCGCCAGCGCATTCACACCCGCTCCGGCCCGCCGACCCCGGACGACTTCGACGAGCTGCTCAGCCGGCGGCGCAGCACACACTTCCTGCTTGCCCACCCCCGGACGATCGCGGCCTTCGGCCGGGAGTGCACCGCGCGGGGAATCTACCCGGCGACCGTCCTGTTCCACGACCAGCACGTGCCGGCCTGGCGTGGCGTCCCCCTCCTGCCGCTGAACAAGATTCCGGTCAGCGCCACGGGAACGACCTCCGTCATCGCGCTGCGGACCGGGGAGGAGAACCAGGGTGTGATCGGCCTGCACCACACCGGCCTCGCCGACGAATACGAGCCGGGGCTGTCCGTCCGGTTCATGGGCATCAACGAGAAGGCAATCATCTCGTATCTGGTGACGACCTACTTCTCCGCCGCCGTCCTCGTCCCGGACGCGCTCGGAATCCTGGAGAGCGTCGAGATCGGGCGCTGAGCCCACCCGCCGGCGTGTCGCCGCGGCCAGCGCGCCGCGGCGACACGCCGGTATTCGGTGACGCATTCCGGGCGTGACCGCCCGCACCAGTGGCAGAGAAGGGTTTCCCGGAGAATCATGCAGCCTTTCACCCTCCCCGAGTTCTACGTGCCCTATCCGGCGCGCCTGAGCCCCCATCTGGACGCCGCCCGGGAGCACAGCCGGGCGTGGGCCCGGGCCATGGAGATGATCGACCCGCCCGAGGGCGGGACCGCGATCTGGACCGAGCGGGACCTCGACGCCCACGACTACGCCCTGCTGTGTGCCTACACCCATCCCGACGCCACCGCCGAGCGGCTGAACCTCGTCACCGACTGGTACGTGTGGGTCTTCTACTTCGACGACTACTTCCTGGAGCTCTACAAGCGGACGCACGACATGGCGGGCGGGCGGGCCCATCTCGACCGGCTGCCCGCCTTCATGCCGGTCGACGGCGAGATCACCGAGGAGCCGACGAACCCGGTCGAGCGCGGGCTCGCGGACCTGTGGACGCGGACCGTGCCCGCCAGGTCCGCCGACTGGCGGGAACGGTTCGCGGTGAGCACCCGCAACCTGCTCGACGAGTCGCTCTGGGAACTCGCCAACATCAACGCCGGCCGGCTGGCCAACCCGATCGAGTACGTCGAGATGCGCCGCAAGGTCGGCGGCGCGCCCTGGTCGGCGAACCTCGTCGAGCACGCCGCGGACGCCGAGGTCCCGGCCGCCGTCGCCGCCACCCGTCCGCTGCGGGTGCTGCGCGACACCTTCGCCGACGCGGTCCACCTGCGCAACGACCTGTTCTCCTACGAGCGGGAGGTCACCGAGGAGGGCGAGCTCAGCAACGGGGTGCTGGTCGTCGAACGCTTCCTCGGCATCGGCACGCAGCAGGCCGCCGACGCCGTCAACGACCTGCTCACCTCCCGGCTGCACCAGTTCGAGCACACGGCGGCCGCGGAGCTGCCGGCCGTCCTGGACGAGCACGGCATCGACCCGGCGGGACGGCTCGCGACGCTGGCATACGTCAAGGGCCTGCAGGACTGGCAGTCCGGCGGCCACGAGTGGCATCTGCGCTCCAGCCGGTACATGAACCGCGAGGTGGCCCTCGACGCCGTCCCGGCCGGTCCCGGGCTGCCCGCCGGGGTGGGTGGGCTGCCCGGCCTGCCCGGCACGCCGAGCCTCGGCACCTCGGCGGTGCGGGTCGTGCCGTCCCTGCTCGCGACCGCGCCGCGGCGGCTGCGGTCCCATGCCAACGTGCCGTTCCGGGTGGTCGGGCCGACCCGGCTGCCCGAGTTCTACCTGCCGTACAGCACCGGGCGCAGCCCGCACCTGGACGCCTCGCGACGCTCGGTCGTCCGCTGGGCGGGTGCGATGGGCATGCTGGACCCGGTCCCGGGCATCTGGGACGAGCACAAGCTGGTCGCGTTCGACTTCGCCCTGTGCTCGGCCGGTATCCACCCGGACGCCTCCGCGGCGGAGCTCGACCTCACCACCAGCTGGCTGACCTGGGGCACCTACGGCGACGACTACTACCCGGTGATCTTCGGCCGGAGCGGGAACCTGGCCGGGGCGCGGCTGAGCAACGAACGGCTGCGCGCCTTCATGCCCCTCGACGGCCCGGCCACCGAGGTACCGGCGAACGCCCTCGAGCGCGGCCTCGCCGACCTGTGGGAACGCACCGCCGGGCCGATGGGGCCCGCCGCGCGGGCCGCCTTCCGCCGCGCCGTCGAAGTGATGATCGACAGTTGGCTGTGGGAGCTGGCGAACCAGGCGGTCAACCGCATCCCCGACCCCGTCGACTACCTGGAGATGCGCCGCGCGACGTTCGGCTCCGACCTGACGATGAGCCTGTGCCGGCTCGCCCACGCGCACACCGTGCCGGCCGAGATCTTCCGCACCCGGCCGGTACGGTCGCTGGAGAACGCCGCGGCCGACTATGCCTGCCTGCTCAACGACGTCTTCTCCTACCAGAAGGAGATCCAGTTCGAGGGCGAGATCCACAACTGCGTGCTGGTGGTCGAGAACTTCCTCGGCTGCGGCCGCGACCGCGCGGTCGAGGTGGTCAACGACCTCATGACCGCCCGGATGCGCCAGTTCGAGCACATCGTGGCCGACGAGCTGCCGGCGCTGTTCGACCGGCTTCAGCTTGACGGCGACGTCCGCGACGCGCTGCTCGGCTACGTCCATGATCTGCAGAACTGGCTGGCCGGCATCCTGCGCTGGCACGAGGGGACCCACCGCTACGAAGAGATCGAGCTGCGCTACCACCCGGCCGTGGACCGGCGGCCCTTCGGCGCTCCGACCGGGCTGGGCACCTCAGCGGCGGACGTCCGCAGGCTGGTCGCCCGGTAGGACCTCTCGCGCCCCGGCCGCCGGGACTGCTCCGGCCGCCGGGCCTGCTCCGGCGGGCTGGCCGGCGCCGAGCAGGCGCAGGGCCCGCGCGCGTTCCTCGGCCGTGCCGACCAGGCTGACCAGCGCGTCGGTGGCACCGAGGGCGCCGAGCGGCACCGAGGGCGCGGGCTGTCGCACCGGGCACGGCGCTGCCGGCGGGATCGGATCCCGTGCCGGTGGCGCCGGGGACGCGGCGTCCGTCGACGACCTCGCGGGCGACGAGATCCCGGACGGTGGTTCGGAAGCCCACGTGGTCCCGCTCGTGGCGCGTGCGTTCCGCCGTGGAACTCCCTGGTCGGGGGTGGCCCGATCGGGACAGAAAGAAGTCTTGTTTATCGATCGCTAAGATGGCCGGGGTGAACGATAGAGCAGGCGGGATGGGGGTCAATCCCCCGAAGGGGGAAAATCCTCTCCGTTACTTCAATTGTGATGACGGTTTCTGCCGGTCATCGGCTGTGGGGCTCGTTGCGGTCGCTGGCGGCGGGATCACGTCCACCGCTTGACGCGCCTGCCACTGGAGCCTAGCGTCCCTGTTTATCGATCGATAAATAAATGATCGTGGTTTGCCTGGGAGGCCCGTGGAAGCCGGCCCGTGGAAGCCGAGAGACCGGCCACGGACGGGTCCTCTCACCGCTGAGAGGAGCGCGGGATGAGCGACGCCGTGATCGTCGACGTGGTACGGACCGCGTCCGGCAAGGGCAAGCCGGGCGGGGCGCTGTCCGGTGTCCATCCGGTGGACCTGCTCGCGGGCGTGCTCCAGGCGCTCATCGAACGCACCGGCATCGACCCCGCCCTGGTCGACGACGTCATCGGTGGCTGCGTCTCGCAGGCCGGCGAGCAGGCGGCCAACATCACCCGGAGCGCGCTGCTCGCCGCCGGGCTGCCCGAGTCGGTGCCCGGCGCCACGGTCGACCGTCAGTGCGGCTCCAGCCAGCAGGCGGTGCACTTCGCCGCCCAGGGCGTGCTCGCGGGCGCCTACGACGTGGTCATCGCCTGCGGTGTGGAGTCGATGAGCCGGGTACCGATGGGCTCCCCGGCGCAGGGGCAGGACACCACCGGGACGCTGCTTGCCCGGCGCTACCCCAAGGGCCTGGTCCCGCAGGGGGTGTCCGCCGAGCTGATTGCCGCCCGCTGGAAGCTGGAACGCCAGGAGCTGGACGCCTTTTCGGCCCGCTCCCACCAGCTGGCCGCGGCCACCGCCGCCGCCGGCGGCTTCGACCGGGAGATCGTGCCCGTGGGCGGCCACCGGGTGGACGAGACCGTACGCCCCTCCACCACCGTGGCGGGGCTGGCCGGGCTGAAGCCGGCCTTCCTCGGCGTCCCCTCGGCGGCCCGCTTCCCGGAGATCGGCTGGCACGTCACCCCGGGCAACTCCTCCCCGCTCACCGACGCCGCCTCGGCCACCCTGATCGTCAGCGCCCGGGCCGCCGAACGGCTGGGCCTGCGCCCCCGGGCCCGGTTCCACGCCTTCGCCGTCACCGGCTCGGACCCGGTGCTGATGCTCACCGGTGTCATCCCGGCCACGCAGAAGATCCTCGCCCGGGCCGGGCTGTCCATCGACGACATCGACGCCTACGAGGTCAACGAGGCGTTCGCGCCCGTCCCGCTGGTGTGGCAGCGCGAGCTGGCCGCCGACCCGGCGAAGCTCAACCCCCGCGGCGGCGCGGTCGCGCTCGGCCACGCCCTGGGCGCCTCCGGTGTCCGGCTGCTGGCCACCCTGGTCAACCACCTCGAGGCGACCGGCGGCCGGTACGGTCTGCAGACCATGTGCGAGGGCGGCGGGATGGCCAACGCCACCATCATCGAGCGCCTGTAGCCGGGCCGGACGCCGTACAGACAAGCGGGACGCCCTCCCGGAACACCGGGGAAAGACCGCACTCCGTGGGAGGAAAGCTCCGTGAACATCGAAGGCAGTGTCGCGCTCATCACCGGCGGGGCCTCCGGCCTGGGCCTGGCCACCGCGTACCGGCTGCTGGACGCCGGGGCGTCCGTGGCCCTGGTGGACCTGCCGTCCTCCGACGGCGCGGCCGTGGCCGCCAAGCTCGGGGACCGCGCCGTCTTCACTCCCGCCGACGTCACCAGCGAGCAGGACGTCACCGCGGCCCTCGACATCGCCGGGCAGCTCGGGCCGGTACGCGTCGCGGTCAACTGTGCCGGCATCGGCACCCCCGGCCGGGTGCTGGGCAAGGACGGCCCCCTCTCCCTGGAGCTGTTCACCCGCGTGCTCAAGATCAACCTGATCGGGACCTTCAACGTCATCCGGCTGGCCGCCGCCCGCATCAGCGCCCACGAGCCCGTCGACGGCGAGCGCGGGGTCATCGTCAACACCGCGTCGGTGGCCGCCTACGACGGCCAGATCGGCCAGGCCGCCTACTCCGCGTCCAAGGGCGGCGTCGTCGGCCTCACCCTGCCCGTCGCCCGCGACCTCGCCGGCCGGCAGATCCGGGTGGTCACCATCGCCCCCGGCCTGTTCGAGACCCCGATGCTGGCCACGCTGCCTCAGGAGGCCCGCAGCTCCCTGGGCGCGCAGGTGCCGCATCCCAGCCGGCTCGGCCGTCCCGAGGAGTACGCTGCCCTCGTCCAGCACATCGTGGACAATCCCATGCTCAACGGTGAGGTCATCCGCCTGGACGGCGCCATTCGCATGGCCCCCCGATGATTTCCCCGGTGATTCCCTGAGGAGTCCCGCGTGAACACGGCACCGGATACGGCCGCCGGTGCCGCGAGGCGGTGGCGCGAATACCCACCGCTGAATCTGCACCCGGTGCTCAGGCACGCCATGGAGGCGTTCCACGAGCACGGCTACCACGGCACGTCGGTGCGCGACATCGCCCGCCGGGTCGGGGTGACCGTCCCGGCCCTCTATTACCACTACGAGAACAAGCAGGCCCTGCTGGTCACCCTGATCGAGACCTCCATCCGCGACGTCCTCGACCGCTGCCGGGCCGCGGTGGCCGAGGCCGGTGACGACCCGGCGGCCCGCTTCTCGGCCATGGTCGAGTGTGTCGTGCTCTACATGACCAACCGTCACCGGCTGGCCTTCCTCGACACCGAGATCCGCAGCCTCGAGCCGGAGAACCGGGCCCGGTACGTCGCGTTGCGTGACTATCTGGAGCACATGCTGCTCGACACGGTCGAGGCGGGTGTCGCCCAGGGCCACTTCACCACCCCCATCCCGGCCGACGCCAGCCGGGCGGTCCTGACCATGTGCCAGAGCGTGTCCATCTGGTATTCCCCGGACGGGCCGCTGCCGCCGGAGGCGATCGCGCAACGGTACGTCCTGCTCTGCCTGAGCACGGTCGGCTACACCGGCGACCACCCCCTCGGGCCGGGCCGGCCGGCCGGCGGCCAGCGCGGCCGCCCGCGGGCGGTCACCGGCACCCGCGACGCTTTCCGGTAACTTCGACGTACGCGGGGGGATCGCTTCCAGCCGTCCCACGCCGGTCTCGAGAAGGGCCCCCGGGCGCCTGTCAGGGACGCCAGCCGCCCTTTGTTTTTCCCTGTTTCCCCCTGCTGATGGAGGGACAGCCCCCCTACAGGGGAGGTTTCGCTCCCGTGACACCTCTTAACGTCCGGAGTGACGGCCGTCATATTTGTGATGGCTCCGGCGAAGGAGGCCCTCATTGGGACGCATGCCGCGGGACGTGGTGTCACACGAGCTCGATCTGCTCTGGCAGTCGATCTTCACCTGGGTGAGCTGGGCTCTCGTGCTCGGTATGATCATGGTCGCGCTCTATCTGTGGCGTAGGGAGCGGACGCCATTCTATCTCTGCGCGCTGCTCGCGGCGGGCGTCGGGGCGTTCGCCGAGCCGCTGTACGACGTCGCCTTCGACCTGTGGTTCTTCGACGCGGACGCCGCCGGCAAGCCGGGCGCGATGTGGTCGCACTTCAGCGCCTTCGGCGTCGTGCAGCCCAACTGGACGCACAGCGGCTACATCATCCTGTACGCCGCCGTCGCGCTGTACGCCGGGCGCCGGATGTACGAGGGCCGTCTGAGCTACCGGGGGCTGTTCGCGATCTGGGGGGCGGAGATCCTCACCTCGTGCGTCTTCGAGACGATCGGCACCGGCGTCGACGTCTACACCTACTACGGCCCCTACGAGCTGCGGATCTGGAACTACCCGGCGGTGATCGGCGTGCTCGAGGGCACCCAGACGGTCCTGTTCACCGTCCTGGCCGTGCAGATCTGGCGGCGCGTCTCCAGCCCCTGGGGCCTGGCCTCGCTGTTCGCCGCCTTCCCGATCACGATGTTCGGGGCGAACTTCGGTATCGGCAGCCCCATCATCATCGCGCTGCACCTGGACGGCGAGGACTTCTCCCGTGGGCTCGTGTGGGCCGCGACCTTCCTCACGATCGCCCTGTGCGTCCTGGCCATCCACGGCGCGTCGAAGTTCCTTCCCCGGCCCCGCGCGGCCGCCGAGCCCGACGGCCTGTCCGTCCCGCCACGCGAGCGCGCCGCTGGGGTGACCGTTGGCGCGAGCGCGGCGTGACCATGGCGTGACCGCGGCATGACCGCGGCGTGACTACGCCCGCCACCCGGAGGGGCTCGGCTTGAGACCAGCGTCCCTCCGGGCCGGCGGTCTCTGGCCGCGGGAGCCCGGGGCCTTCGCGTCCGCGCCATGTTCCGGGACGCGGGCCCGGGCCGTTCCGGATCAGAAAGCATGCCCTCTGGATTCTTGACTGATTCCAGAAAACGGGCCAGGGTCGGGGACGTGACTACGGCCGTGGACCTCCGGCAGATACCGCGCGGGGCCACCCTGCGCGCGGCCCGTCCTCGGATGGCGGTGCTGAGCGCGGTGCGGGCGCGTCCGTGCGCCGCAACGGACCCGCTCGCCGGCGCCGTGCGCGGGCATCTGCCCGGGGCGTCCCACCAGGCCGGGTACGACTCGCTGCGTGCGCTGACGGCCACGAGCCCGGTGCGGCGCGTCCGTCCGTCCGGCTCCGTGGCTCTCGCTGCGGGTCGCGGGCAGGGGACGGCCATCACCATGTCGTGTGCCGGGTCGTGCGCCGGTCATCCGGCGTCATCGCCGACGTCGGCCGCGCCGTTGGTGAGGTGCCCTGCCCGGCCGCGTCCGACGGCCGCGGCTTCTCGACCGACGAGGCCGGGGTCATCCGCTGGGGCCTGCGTACCGGCTGCTCCACCGCACGCAGTTCCTGACCGCCCCTGATCCGCCTAGGCCCGGGAGGAATCTCAATGTCCGAGAACCACGATGCGGTCGTATACGACACAAACGCGGAGAGTAGTGGTAGTCGCCCGGCCGCGAACGGGCGTGTCCCGCACCCCACCCAGGGCGGCGGGAACCGCGGCTGGTGGCCGAACCGGCTCAACCTGAGGATTCTCGCCAAGAACCCCGAGGTGGCCAGTCCCCTCGGCAAGGAGTTCAGCTACGCCGAGGCGTTCCGGACCCTCGACCTCCCCGCCGTGAAGCGGGACGTCGCCGAGGTCCTGACGACCTCGCAGGACTGGTGGCCGGCCGACTACGGCCACTACGGCCCGTTCATAATCCGGCTGGCGTGG
>NZ_CAKKTL010000064.1:0-4113 GCF_920664355.1 Protofrankia sp. CiP1_Cm_nod2 | reverse complement strand
CACAGCGCGGGCACGTACCGCATCAGCGACGGCCGCGGTGGCGCCGGTGCCGGCCAGCAGCGCTTCGCGCCCCTCAACAGCTGGCCGGACAACGCGAACCTCGACAAGGGCCGCCGCCTGCTGTGGCCGGTCAAGAAGAAGTACGGCCAGCAGCTCTCCTGGGCCGACCTGTTCGTCCTCGCCGGCAACGTGGCCCTGGAGTCGATGGGCTTCACGACCTTCGGCTTCGCCGGCGGCCGTGAGGACGTCTGGGAGCCCGACGAGGACGTCTACTGGGGCCCCGAGAGCGTCTGGCTCGGCGACGAGCGCTACACCGGTGACCGGGAGCTCGAGAACCCCCTCGCCGCGGTCCAGATGGGCCTCATCTACGTCAACCCGGAAGGCCCGAACGGCGTCCCGGACCCGGTCGCCGCGGCCCGCGACATCCGCGAGACGTTCCGCCGGATGGCGATGAACGACGAGGAGACGGTCGCCCTGATCGCCGGCGGCCACAGCTTCGGCAAGACCCACGGCGCGGCCAGCCCGGACGAGCACATCGGCCCGGAGCCCGAGGCCGCCCCCATCGAGGAGCAGGGCCTCGGCTGGAAGAACACCTTCGGCACCGGCAAGGGCGGGGACACGATCACCAGCGGGCTCGAGGGCGCGTGGACGCCTACCCCGGTGACCTGGGACAACAGCTTCCTCGAAACCCTGTTCGGCTACGAGTGGCAGCTGACGAAGAGCCCTGCCGGGGCGTACCAGTGGAAGCCGGCGGACGGCGCCGGCGCCGGCACCGTCCCCGACGCCCACGACCCGTCGAAGCGTCACGCCCCGACAATGCTGACGACGGACCTCTCGCTGCGGCTCGACCCGATCTACGAGCCCATCGCCCGGCGCTTCCTGGAGCACCCGGACCAGTTCGCGGACGCGTTCGCCCGGGCGTGGTTCAAGCTGACGCACCGCGACCTGGGGCCGGTCTCGCGTTACCTCGGCCCGGAGGTCCCGGCCGAGCCGCTGCTGTGGCAGGACCCGGTCCCGCCGGTGGCCCACGAGCTCGTCGACGCCGCGGACGCCGCCGCCCTCAAGGAGCGGATCCTCGCCTCGGGCCTGTCCGTCTCACAGCTGGTCAGGACCACCTGGGCGGCGGCCGCGTCGTTCCGCGGCAGCGACAAGCGCGGCGGCGCCAACGGCGCGCGCATCCGCCTCGAGCCGCAGCGCGCCTGGGAGGTCAACGAGCCCGACCAGCTGGCCGTGGTCCTGCGCGCCCTCACGGGGATCCAGGAGGCCTTCAACGCCGCCCAGACCGGTGGCAAGCGGATCTCGCTCGCCGACCTGATCGTGCTCGCCGGTGACGCCGCGGTCGAACGGGCCGCCAGGAACGCCGGCTTCGACGTCGAGGTCCCCTTCACGCCGGGACGGACCGACGCGTCGCAGGAGCAGACCGACGTGGAGTCGTTCGCTGTGCTCGAGCCGGCCGCGGACGGGTTCCGCAGCTACCTCGGGAAGGGCCAGCACCTGCCGGCCGAGCTCCTGCTGATCGACCGGGCGAACCTGCTGACCCTGAGCGCCCCCGAGCTGACGGTCCTCATCGGTGGTCTGCGTGTCCTGGGGGCGAACTACGGGCAGTCGCCGCTCGGGGTCCTCACCACGGCCCCCGGGACGCTGACCAACGACTTCTTCGTCAACCTGCTCGACCTGGGCACGACGTGGGAGCCGACGTCCGAGGACGCGAACACCTTCGAGGGCCGCGACAGTGCCACGGGCGAGGTCAGGTGGACCGCCAGCCGCGTCGACCTCATCTTCGGCTCGAACTCCGAGCTGCGCGCGCTCGCGGAGGTCTACGCGAGCGACGACGCGCGGGAGAAGTTCGTGCGCGACTTCGTCGCGGCGTGGACCAAGGTGACGAACCTCGACCGGTTCGACCTCACCTGATCATGATCAGGTCATGACCTGATCGAGGCCCGGTCCTGACATCCTGGTCAGCCGGCCGGCCGGCCGGCCCGCGCCGGCCCCGGCTGACCAGGACGTTCCCGTTCCCGTTCACGGACCGGTCGGCCGGCTGGTCCGCGACGTGAACCGGCCGTGCCCAGCCGGCGTCTGGCCGGTGCTGGAACAGGAGCTGGGGCCCGGAGACGTGCGTTCCGTCGCCGGGGCGGGCCCGGCGCCTGGATACAGTACGTCCGTACAGGTATGTGTGCTGCGTGTGTCACGGTCGAGACCTGGAGGGCGAGCTCGGGCCCGGCTGTCATGGGCGCGGCTCGTTCACGGAGGGCTCGGGGCCATGCGTCTTCACGTGGGATGCGCGATGTGGACGCACAGGTCATGGCAGGGGCGTCTGCTGGCACATCCGCTCCCGTCCCACGAGCGTCTGCGCCACTACGCGAGCTGGTGCAACGCGGTCGAAGGAAACACGACGTTCTACGCGACCCCGGCCAGCGACACCGTGGTTTCGTGGGCACGGCAGACCGGCCCCGACTTCCGGTTTGTGATCAAGATGCCAAAGGTCATCACGCACGAACGCCGTCTCACGGACGTCGACGAGGCGCTGCACGCCTTCCTGGCGGCGATCGAGCCGCTCGGCCCACGGGCCCATGCCCTCTGGATACAGCTGCCGGGGTCGTTCGCTCCTGCCGACGTCCCCGCGCTCGCCCGCTTTCTGTGCCGGCTCACCAGGTCCCACCGGTACGCCGTGGAGGTCCGTCACCCCGCGTTCTTCAACGATCCTCGCGCGGCGCGGCTCCTCGAAGCGGCGCTTGCCACCGTGGCCGCCGAATGGATCCCATTCGACACCACCGCATTCTTCCAGAGCCCTCCCAGCAGCGATGCCGAACGGGACGCATGGACGAGGAAACCGCGCCTGCCGCTGCGGCCGCTCGCGTTGACCGACCGGCCGATCGTCCGCTACCTCGGCCGCGACGCCGCCGAGCGGACGATCGAAGGCTGGCAGCGTTGGATCGACATTGTCGCCGGATGGCTGCGTGAGGGCCGGTCACCCACCGTTTTTGTCCATACTCCGGACAACGCCGACGCACCGCCGCTCGCCCGCCGCTTCCACGACGAGGTCCGGGTACGCGTGCCCGGACTCGACGCGCTGCCCCAGCCGATACCGACCGAGCCCCTGACCCTTTTCTGACGCGGCGCGGGGGACGGTTTCCCGCGGCTCGCGGATTCCCCGCGAGCCGCGGATCCATCCCGGATGGAGGCGGTTCCCCCTTCGAGGACGGGGCAGATACTGTCTCCGGTCCCCGTCCTCGAAAGGGCTGGCCACGGGCTTTCAGCTTCCCTGGGTGGGACGACGCCGGCCGGTTTCTTCGAGCGCGGCGGCCAGAATCGGCCCGAGCTGGGCCAGTGCCTCGGGCCGCATCATGTGATGGTGCGTGCTTGCGATGGCGTGGATGGTGATCATGCCATCGACGTACGGCTGCCATGCCCGCGGTGTCGGGTGGTCGTCAGGCGGGCTGTCGGGGGCGGGCTGGGCCGCGGTGAACAGCAGCAGGTCCCCGTCGAAGCGGCCGGGGGTGAATCCCCGCAGCAGCCGGACGTTGTTGTTGGAGACATCGATGACGGCTGCCAGTGCGCGCTCTTCCAGGAGTTCCGCCGGAATGGTGCGTTTGCGGCGTAGGAGGTCCATCACGCGGTCACGGTCCAGTTCCTCGTCGAGTGGCCCCTCTTCGCTGAGGCCGGCGGCGTCGAGGAGGAGAGTGAGGACGTCCCGTTCGCTGAGCGGTGCCGCTTCTTGCGAGGATTCCGCCCCGAGGGGATAGGCGTCGAGCAGGGCCAGGAGCGCGACCTGCTCACCGGCGCGTTGGAGCTCGGCGGCCAGGGCATGGGCCACCACACCGCCGAAGGACCAGCCGAGCAGGTGGTAGGGCCCGGCCGGTTGGGCCGCGCGGATCTGCTCGAGATAGTCGGCGACCATCTCCTCCAGGGTGGCCGGCAGCTCTTCCGGCCCGGCCAGGCCCCGTGCCTGCAGGCCGTAGAGCGGATGGTCCGCGAGGTAACGCGCCAGCCCGATATAGGGCCAGCTGATACCGCCAGCCGGATGGACGCAGAACAGCGGAGGACGGCTGCCGGTGGGACGCAGGGGCAGCAGGACCTCCAGCATGCTCCCGCCGGTGGCGGGGCTGGCGCCGC
>NZ_CAKKTL010000063.1:0-24807 GCF_920664355.1 Protofrankia sp. CiP1_Cm_nod2 | reverse complement strand
ACAGCGCCACCGGGCAGCCGGTCGGCTGGTGTCTTGAGCAGCTTCCCGACGGGGAGCTGGCGGTCTGGTCGGCATCCCGAGACGAGCTGCTCGGTGCCTCGCCCGAGGCGTGGCGGTGGCTTGGGTGGCTTGTGCCGCGCGGCGGCCGGCTCGTCCGGCTACCGGCCGAGACCTGGGGCCCACTCCCGCCACTGGCCCGGCCAACAGCGCCGCCGCCGTAACCCACCGCGACCTCGACAGCCGATCCCGGACGCCCACCGGGCTGCGGCCCCGCCCGCGCGGGGATCATTGAACTGCTGGTTGTTCGCCAGCTTCGCCAGCCGAGCCATCCTTACCTGCCATGCGCTCCGGGTCCCGTATGGCGACCACGCTCCAACCCACCTTTGTGTGCCCCAGGTGGTGAAGCCGCCGGCGGCGAGCCCGTCGACGCCGGGCAGCGTGCAGTCGAGCCGGGCGTCCTCGACGAACCCGTCGAGGTCTCGCTGGGGGATCGCCTGACGAGCCCCGGTCACGAACGTCTGCGGCAGGCCGGTACGGCGCACGAACTCGCTGATCAGCCTGGACTTGCCGGCCTGGCGCCGCCCTCGCACGCTGACCAGCCGGCCCCGGCCGCCACGGACCGCCGCGAGGTGGGCGGCCAGCCGCGCCAGCTCCTCGGCACTGCCCACGAAGTCCTCATGCACACGCGAAGACCAACATTCATGTTACTGACATCGACGCCGGTCACGAAGGACCGGCGTCGATGGCCGTGTCACCCTCCGCCGCGACGACACCAGGACAGTACTACCCACGTACTACGATGAGTCGGTGGAACAGGTACCTGTGCGGGTGCTCAACCAGGACACCGCGGGCGTGCTCGCGCGCGTCGAGCGCGGCGAGACCATCGAGATCACCCGGCATGGCAAGGTGATCGGCCGTATCGTGCCGGCGACACCCGGGGAGCTCGACGACCTGATCGCGGCGGGCAAAGTCTCCCCGGCCACCATCACCGGCCCTTTCGTCGCACCGAAAGGGCCACAGATCAGCGGCCTGGAAGCCGGCGAACTGATCAGGCAGCTCCGCGACGAGGAACGCTGGTGATCTATCTGGACACCTCCGCGATCGTGAAGCTGATCAGGCCCGAGCTGGAGAGCGACGCCCTGGCCGAATGGCTCAACGCCCGACCGGCCGAGCATGTGATCACTTCTAAACTCGCCGAAGTCGAAGTCCCACGGGCGTTACGCCGGGAGGAACCAGCACGGCTGGCGGCGGTGGCCAGCGTTCTCGCCCATCTTGACCGCCTGGACATCGACGACGCGGTCCGAGCCACCGCGGGCGCCTACCCCTTCCCCCATCTACGGTCGCTGGACGCTATTCACCTCGCCACCGCGGACCAGCTCGTCGCGTCCGGGAAAACAGTCAGCGCCTTCGTGACCTACGACAGACGCCTGGCCGCCACCGCCGAAGAACTCGGCCTGGTCACGACAGCACCCGGCCGGCCCGTCCCGCAGTAAGCACTCCACGTCGGACCTGTTGACAGGCCACCTGGCCGAGGCGGCGTTGGCGAAGTTGTGATCATATCCAGGGCGGCTTCCGACGACGGGTGGACGAGGCTGACGATGCCCGGCTCCAACCGTGCGGGATCGGTGGTGATGGCAAGGGAGCCCATTCCGCTCGACACCATCACGACCCGCGGGAGCGTCGAGCGCCGCAGCAGCGGGATGAACGCACGCATCATCCGTACCGGCCCGAGGACATTCGTCTCGTAACAGAGCCGGAAGTCCTCCGGCCCGGGCGCGCTCATGGGCCGGCTGGACGGGTCAGCTGAGGCCGACTATGAGGCCCCACACCAGGACGATCCAGCCGTGGAAGGCGAGCTTCAGCGCGAACGGGGCGTGCCTGAGCTCCATGAAGTGCATGCCGACCAGGTGGAGCTTCGCCGCCACGACGGTCATGACGAACGCCGTCGTGGCGACGCCGCGGGCGCTTTCGGACTCGGCGAACCACGACGAGCCGGCCGTCAGCAGCAGGAGCCCCACGAACACCAGCCGGACCAGCCGGCCCGGGGCCACCGTGCGCGGGCGCGCCATCAGATCGCCGTCAGATGAGGTACAGCAACGGGAACAGAACGATCCATAATACATCCACCATGTGCCAGTAGGACGCGCACGCCTCGACCGTCGTGGCCTTCGGACGACGCGACGGATTTCTCGTCGCCTTCCGCAGAAAAGCGAGCACACACATACCGACGGCGACGTGGAGAGCGTGTATCCCGGTGAGCACATAATAGTACATGTAGAACGCGTCCGTCACGGGATAAATGCCGGCGTGCAGCTTCTCGCCGTACTCCAGAGCTTTTCCGCCCATGAATCCGAGGCCGCAGGACAGCGCCAGCGTGAAGAATCTCGACGCCCGGCCGAACCCACCGGCCTGGACCTCCTGGACGGCCCGTACGACGAACAGCGAGCTCGCCAGAAGAACTATCGTGTTGACGAGCCCGATCGCGATGCCCAGATGCTGCTGTGACCGGGCGAACAGCTCCCGGTCACCGGCACGGGCGTCCATGAAGATCGCAAAGAACACCCCGAACATCGACATCTCGCCGAGGACGAGGACCCAGACACCGGCCTCACCGGGCACATGCGGGGCACGCGCGGGTGGGGCATGACCGCCGCCATCGGGCACGTCCGGGACGTGGCCACGCGGCCCGGGGGCGCCGGCCCGAGCGCCCGACGACGGCGGGTACGCCGACGCCGGCCGTTCAACCCGCATACGCGCCCGAGGCACTCTCAAGCCGCCGTGCCTGCTCCTCCACGGCCCCCCGATAGGTGGCCCATGCCATCACGAGCAGCCACACACCGAATATGAACAGCGGGATCCAGTAGACCAGCACGCCGTGGTAGGCGAACGGCCCCGTCTTGAAGAACAGCATCAGGATCACCGCCATGAAGAGGAAGCACTCCAGCACGTTGAAGTAGGCCACCCAGCGCGGGAAGACCGGTTTCGGCCCGGTGTCCAGCAGCACCGCCAGCGCGATGGCGCCGCTCTGCAGAACGAACGGCATGAACGGCATGAACAGCAGGATCCAGCCCAGGTCGTGCAGCGTCTGCGTCACCTCGGGGCTGCGCTCCGGCCGGAACGAGGCGGCCGCCAGGACGAGCATCGGCACCCACAGGAACTGCCAGGCCGCCAGGCCGGCGCCGAACTGCAGGTAGGCCAGGGCCTTCTGCTCCGGCCGGATACGTAACATCTGACGCAGGATCACCGTGATCAGCGGGCCCCAGACCATGAATCCGACCAGCGTCAGAATGATCCCGAAACGGATGAGGTTCGTGTTGTCCCGATAGAAGTCGGCGACCTTCTCCGCGGACCAGTAGGCGGGCAGCGCCGGGATATAACCGGCGACCAGCAGGCCGACGAACATGAGGAGCACGCCGATCGGCACAACCGCCGAAAAGGCGCGTTCGATCCGGTCGCTGACCGTGAGACGCGTCGACGAGTCCGTAGGCGCCGGTGGGTTCACAATGAGTGTCAACAGATCTCCTCGGGGAGTATGGGCCTGGTACGGATTCGATGGCCGGACGCCCGCACCGCCACCGCCGGCGGCGAAAACAGCCGGCTGCTTCTCGGCCCGCACGATGTCCGCGTACTTGGTGATGAGCCGGATCGGGCCATAGCCCTCGACGTGCGCTTCCGCCAGCGGCGCGTTCTCCCGCCGCCGCCGGTACGCCGTGCGGAGCGGCTCGTCGCCCCGGCGCCCCTCGGGCAGCGCCACATGCCGCGCGATCTCGCCCGGGACACCGACGGCCGAGGCGGACCCCGTGTACGTGACGGTCATGCGAGGCTCCTGCGTCAGGGCGAGCAGCCGTCTGATCGGTCTGAACGGCCCCGTCCGGCGGTGCACCTCATCATGTGATGTCGGTCACGAATCCCGCATCACCCATAAGGGAGCTTTTCCTACTCCCATGAGAGGCCGGTCATACCGGCCAGGACGACAGACCCACCGCGCCGTGCGGGCAGGCGGGCAGGCGGGCAGGCGGGCAGGCGGGCAGGCGGGCAGGCGGGCAGGCGGGCAGGCGGGCAGGCGGGCAGGCGGGCCCACCGGGATCAAGCGGACCGCCAGCCCTCCGGAACCCCGCCTCACGGTCGGGCCTCTACATCGCGATCTACATCGTGCCGTAGATCGCGATCGGCGCGCTCACGGCCACACCCGCCACCCCGAACGGCTCTCATGGGCTTTCGTGATCTGCTTACAGGCAACATATGCCTACACCGTGTTCCCACGGCAGGCGCAAAACTGTCGCCTATATGCCAATAGTATCTGATCAGTTGCCTAAAGTAAGAAGATATCCGTGGCGGAGAAGCCACATCCCGGATGCGACCGACAATTACCAGGAGGAGTCATGAGTCGTTGGGAACTGGCGAGCCGGACCCGGATACGCGCCTTCCGTGAGGGGCCGTTCGTGCTGCTCGTCGCCGAAGGCGAGCTGCCCAGCCCCGGCTACGAGGTCGACATCGCCAGGAGCCTGCTGCGCATCTTCCCGCAGCAGTTCAATCTCCTGCGCCGCGCGAAGCCGGGTATCTTCCCGCAGCACGTCACGCCGTACCGCTACGCCGAGGCGGTCCGCTACCCCGAGGACCAGGACACGATCACGGTCCATCACGCCGACGGCACCGACCACGTCGACATCGAGCCCGCCGGCAAGGACCTGGTCAGCTTTGTGGAGGCCGTCCGCGGTGGCGCCGACCGGCCCGCTCCGCCGGCGGGAGCCGAGGAGGCCATCGGCCTGTCGTCCAAGCTCAGCTTCGACGAGGCGTTCGCCAACGCCGTGGCCAACCTGCCGCCCTCGGACATCATCCTCGCCGACGGGCTGGCCCGCGTCCAGGTGCTTGAGATCGGCGGCCTGTTCGGCGGCTTCGCCGGTTTCCACCACCTGTTCGTCCGGGTCAGCCGCACCATCACCTGAGCAGCATCACCTGAGCACCATCCGCCTGACCATCGTCCGCCCGGGTATCGTCCCGGCTGGCAGAACAGGCCGTTTTCCGGCAGGGGCGATATCCCGGAGCGTGAAGCCCACCGTTCACCGGTGCCGGGAACGAAGGCACCGTGGGTCGTCATCCGCGCAGCGGATCGCGGGCGAAGGCATTCACCCCGTCGCTGAAGACAACCCGGGGCTGATAACCGAGAAAGCCCCGGGCGCGGGCGGACGAGGCGGTGACATGGCGGACGTCACCGGCCCGATATGAACCGGTGACGACGGGCCCTGGTCCACCAAAGGCCCGAGCCAGTACCGAGGCCATGTCACCGACGCTGTGCGGCTCACCCGAGCCGATGTTGAGCGGTACGAGCTCGCCGGGTGCGCCCGGGTGCCGCAGCGCGCGCAGATTCGCCTGCGCGACGTCGTGGACGTGGACGAAGTCGCGCAGTTGTCCACCGTCCTCGAACACGCGTGGCGGCTCGCCCCGTTCCAGTGCGCTACGGAAGATCGACGCGACACCGGCGTACGGGGTGTCCCGGGGCATTCGGGGGCCGTAGACGTTGTGGTAACGCAGCGCCAGGACGCTGCCGCCGGTGGCGATGGCCCACGCGGCGGCAAGGTGCTCCTGAGCAACCTTCGTGGCCGCGTAAACGCTCTTCGGCTTCAGCGGCGCGTCCTCGGTGACAAGCGTCGGCTCCAGCGGACAGCCGCAGCGCGGGCACGGCGGCTCGAACCGGCCGGCATCCAGCTCGGCCGGTAGCCGCGGGCCCGGGCGCACCGGCCCGTCGGCCGGGCAGCGGTAGCCACCTTCGCCGTAGACGACCATCGAACTCGCCAGCACCAGGCGCTGTACCCCGCGACGGGCCATGGCGGCCAGCAGCACCGCGGTGGCGAGGCCGTTGTGCGTGGCGTAGGCCGGCAGGTCGTCGAGATCTGCCCCCAGACCGACCATGGCGGCCTGGTGGCAGACGGCGTCCACACCGTCGAGCGCGGCTTCGACCTGGGAGCGGTCGGCCACGTCAGCGACGATCAGCTCGGCGGCGGCGTTCACCTCGGGCCTGCCGCGATGCACCGCCGGCAGCAGCGCGTCGAGGATTCGGACGCTGTCGCCGGCCGCCACGAGCGTGTCGACCACGTGGGAACCGATGAACCCGGCGCCGCCGGTGACCAGAATGCGCATACCCGCGGACGCTAACGGCTCCGGGGCGCTCCAGATCTTACAAGTCGAGGAAGCCCGTAGGAGACCGGAAAGCCCGGAGGAGACCGGGAAGCCCGGGAAGCCCGGATGCGTGACGCGGCCCGCGGGCATGCGTCTGCCCAGGTGGCCAGGGAGCGTTGGTCAGGCGGCCGGGAGCGCGACGACGAAGCGACAGCCGCCCCGGTGGTTGTGCACGGTGACGTCGCCACCATGGGCCTCGACGATCCCGCGGACGATCGCCAGCCCGATCCCCGAGCGCACCCGGAGCTGGTGGGGATGATCGCCGCCGCCGGGTGTCCGCGCCGCCTCGCCACGGAAACCGAGTTCGAACAGGCGGGGCAGATCGTCGGCGGGGATACCGCCGCAGCGGTCGGCCACGGCGAGCAGCGCCCGGTCCCGCGCGGTGTCCGCCTCCGCGGTGACCTCCACCGTCCCGTCGTCCGGAGTGTGCCGGATGGCGTTGACGAGCAGGTTGGTCAGCGCCCGTCCGACCTCGGTCGCGTCGGCGATGACGAACAGCGCATGATCGGCGGTGCCGGTGAGGGTGACGCCCTTGGCCCGCGCGATCGGGTCCACGACGGCGATCGCGTCCGACACGAGGTCGGCGAGGCAGACCTTCTCAAGAGTCAGCCGGAAGGCCCCGGCCTGCAGACGGGCCAGCTCGAACAGGTCGTCGACCATGCCGGTCAACCGCTCGGCATCGGCAAGTATCAACCGATGGTAACGAGACATTGTCTCACTGTCGGTCACCAGGCCGTCCTGTAGCGCCTCCGCCGTCGCCCGGATTCCCGCCAGCGGGGTCCGCAGGTCATGGCTTGTCCAGGCCACCAGCTCGCGTCGGCTGGCTTCCAGCGCCCGTTCACGGTCACGCGCCGCCACCAGCCGGATATGGGTGGCATCCAGCGTATGTGCCAGCGTGGCGAGCTCAGCCGTGGGGACGCGACCCGCTCCGTGATAGCCGGCCTCACCGAGAGTGGCCGCGGCACTGGTCAGCATGGTGGTGGCGGTAACGACCGGCCGCCCCAGCCGCACCGCGGCGGCGGTGGCGACCACCGTCGAGACAGCGACCACGATCAGCACGACCCGCAGGTCGTGGTCGGAAAGGAACATCGCCCGCGCGGTACCGGCGACCCCCGCCGCCACCGCCAGCACCGGCACGACCGAGAGCGCCGCCACCGTGGCCCACAGCGGCCGTCCCCGCAGCAGACGCAGCAGCGGCACCCCCGTCAGCGCGGCCACGGCCGAACAGGCAAGCGCAATCATCACGACCTGTAGTTCGGCGCTCACGATCACTCCGTTCTGCCGCGTTCTTCGCTACTTTCTGTCACGATCCATAGGCAACAGGCGGGTCGTCGGCAGGCGGCGGCGCCTGGTCGTACCGGTAGCCGACACCCCACACGGTGACGAGCATCCGGGGGGCGGTCGGATCGTCCTCGATCTTCTCCCGCAGCCGGCGGATGTGGACGGTGACCGTCGAGGGGTCGCCGTAGCTCCATCCCCACACCTGTTCCAGCAGCTCGGCACGGGTGAAGGCGCGGCCGGGATGGCGCAGCAGGAAGGCCAGCAGATCGAACTCACGCACCGTGAGGGAGAGCGCCACCTCGTGCCGGGTGACGGTACGGGCGGCCGCGTCCACGACCAGCGTGCCGGCACGCAGCACACCGGATGCCGGTGGCGGCGGCTCGGTCGCCCGCCGCAGCACGGACCGCACCCGCAACGTCAGCTCGCGCGGTGAGAACGGTTTGGTCACGTAGTCGTCGGCACCCGTTTCGAGGCCCGCGATACGGTCCGCCTCCTCACCCCGAGCGGTCAGCATGATCACCGGAACCGGCCGGCGTTCCCGCAGCCGGCGGCAGACCTCGATGCCATCGATGCCCGGGAGCATCAGATCGAGTACGACGAGATCCGGCGCGCTGTTCTCGGCCATCCGTAACGCCGCGAGGCCGTCCGCGGCGCGGTCGACGTCAAAGCCCGCGTTACGCAGATACCGGTCGACGACCTCGGCCACGGTCGGGTCGTCATCGACGACGAGGACACGGGTCACGCCGTCACGATAAGGGCCTGACAACCGGCTGTGACCAGCTCGGGGACGAGCTTCTCCACTTCGTAATCCTCTGCGGTAGGCGGCGAGCACGAGATTCACATCCTTCGTGCGCTTCGCGAGCTTTCGCTCATTTGTGCGCCTTGGGGCGGTGACTGGTGAGGCGGGGCGTTCCTCGTCCCGTAAGGGTCGATCAGGAGGTTTCGCCCCTACAGTCGCACTTATGGTTACAGAAAGTGACAAATTGCGACCTCTGGTGGACGTCGTCCTGCCCTGTCTGAACGAGGCCGGCGCGCTGCCCTGGGTTCTGGGCCGGATGCCGCCCGGCTACCGGGCGGTCGTCGCGGACAACGGCTCCCACGACGGATCACCCGAGCTGGCCCGCGAGCGCGGGGCGGTCGTGGTCACCGTGCCCGAACGCGGCTACGGAGCCGCGGTACACGCCGGCCTGCGGGCCACGGACGCCGAGGTGGTGTGCGTGTGCGACGCCGACGCGTCCCTCGACCCGGCCCAGCTGCCCCGTCTCGTCGACGAGCTGCTGGCCGGACGTGCCGAGCTGGCGCTCGGGCGGCGGCGCCCGACCTCGCCGCGGGCCTGGCCACCGCATGCCCGGCTCGGCAACGCGGTCGTCGCCGGACGGCTGCGCCGCCGCGGCGTACCCGTCCGCGACCTGGGGCCGATGCGGGCCGCCCGCCGTGACGACCTCCTGCGGCTGCCGGTCGCCGACCGCCGGTTCGGCTACCCGTTGGAGCTGCTCCTGCGGGCGTCGCGGGCCGGCTGGCGGATCGTCGAGATCGACGTTGACTACCGCCCGCGGGTCGGCCGGTCGAAGGTGACGGGCTCGCCGCTCGGCACGGCCCGGGCCGTGCGCGACATGTCCGCGCTCCTGGCAGGCCTGCGGTGAGGCTGCTGGTGGTGGCGAAGGAACCCGTGCCCGGCCGGGTCAAGACCCGCCTGACGCCACCGTTCAGCCCGGAGCAGGCGGCGGCCGTGGCCACCGCCGCGCTCGCGGACACCCTGGCCGCGGTCCGCGCGCTCGGCCGCCTTCCCGGTTTCGGCCGGCTGCGTCCCACCCTCGTCCTCGACGGCGCCGTGGGCCCGTGGCTACGTGTGCCGGAAACACCGGAAACACCGGAAACACCGGAAGCGCCGGAGGCGCCGGGGGCACCGGCTGCGCTCGAGGTCGTGCCGCAGCTGTCCGGGCCGTTCGACGCCCGCCTCGCCGCCGCGTTCGACGGGAGCGACGGCCCGACGCTGCTGATCGGGATGGACACCCCGCAGGTGACACCGGCGCTGCTGGCCGACGCCTGCCTCGCGCTGGACTCCGCCGACGCGGTGTTCGGCCCCGCCGCCGACGGCGGCTGGTGGGCGCTCGGCCTGCGACGCCCCGACGGCGAGCTGCTGCGCGACGTCCCGACGTCCCGTCCCGACACCGGTGCGCGGCAGCGGGCCCGCCTGTCCGAAGCCGGCCTGCGGGTGGTGACCCTTCCGGTCCTGCGGGATGTCGACACCGCCGCCGACGCGGCGGTGGTCGCCCGGATCGCACCAGGTGGACGGTTCGCCGCGACGCTGCGAAGCTTCCAGGAAGATCACGCCAACCTGGCGATGATCCCATGACCAGCGGTCAGGCACTCGCGGCCGTCCACGGCCGGTGCTGCCCCACCGCCGTCTACGAAGCTGGGCTACGGTCCGTCTCAGGACAGTTGTGGATACGTCATACCGACGGGCGGCGGGAGCCGCTGCCGGTCGGCCGCTGGCGGGGCAGCGCCAAACCGGGTGACGCGTCCCTGCTGCGTCGATGTAACGGGCCGACTCTTGACGTGGGCTGCGGCCCTGGCCGCCTTGCCGCGGCGCTCACCAGCAGCGGCGTACCCGCCCTCGGCATCGACGTGGCCCCGTTCGCGGTGAGGCTCGCCCGCCGCGCCGGCGCGGTGGCGCTGCGACGTGACGTGTTCGGCCACCTGCCCGGCGAAGGGCGGTGGGCCGTGCTGGTCCTCGCCGACGGGAACATCGGGATCGGCGGCGATCCGGTTCGGCTGCTGCGCCGCACCGCCGAACTGCTCGCCCCCGCCGGCCGGGCACTGATCGAGCTCGAACCGCCCGGGACACCGACCGGCACGTCCCTGATCCGGCTGGAGGGGCCGGACGGCCGGCTGTCGCGGGCGTTCCCCTGGACCTTCGTGGGCGTCGAGGAAATCACCCACCTCGCCGCGGACGCCGACCTGCGCGTCACGGAAACCTGGCACGGCCAGGGCCGCTACTTCGCCGTCCTGTCCACCGGGCGCCACAAGCCCCGGCCCTTTCAATCAGCCGGCCGGAATCTCCCTGAACCAGATCAGAACTTTCCGTTTGAAGAAAAACGGGTACAAATAATACGGTAGATAATTATGGCGGCAGCGCACGCCCAGATCAGGCCGAGGACAATCCCGAGGTTGCGTCCATATGGCAGTGGATTGACCGAGGGATTGTCGGCTGACCCGCCGTAGCCGCGCCACAGGGGCAGCGACGCCAGGGCGACCGCCGCGCTGACCACCGACGCCCCCTGCAGCACCGCCCGGTACGGTGCCGGGACCAGCCTGCCGAGCACGAATCCGGCGGCCATCGTCGCCGGGACGACCAGCAGGTCGTGGACCACGATCCCGCCGATCAGCCACGCCGTCGTGTTCGGCGGGTTCGTGGCCGGCCGCCCGTCGGCCAGGCCGTGGATCCCGTACCCGATCGCGGCCAGGCCGGCGGCCACCACCAGAACCCGCAGCACGGCCGCGACCGTGAGGCCGGTACTGGTACCGGTACCAGTACCAGTACCGGAATCCGCGCCCGCCGGGCCGGCAGGACGCCCCAGGCCACCTGGCTCCTCCTGCCCGTGGATGCGCGGCAGCGGCACCTGTCCGTTCACAGCATCACCACCCGGTGTACCCATTTGGTCTGCAGGACGCCGGGCCTGTTCGGCGCGATCAGCCGCGCCGGGTATCCGTGGTCGATGTCCAGCTCCGCTCCGTTGAGGACGGTGGCCAGCAGGGTCAGCGGGTCCCGGGCATGCGGCGGGCGCACCTCGCTGCTCCGGTAGGCCCCGCCCGCCTCCAGGGACTCCACCCGCACCGTCGCGTCCACCGGGACATCGGCGGCATCCAGCAGGTCCCGCAGCCGGAGGCCACGCCAGGTGGCGTCCGCGGCCCAGCCCTCCACACACGTGATCGGCAGCCTCGATTCGTGATGGGGCAACGCCCGCAGCTCGTCGAGAGTGAGGACGAACGGGCGCGGGCCGACCACCTCCAGCCGATAGCCCGGGCTGCGGGCAGCCGCGGCGACCCCGGCCGCCACCGCGGTCCTGTTGACCGGCAGCCCCTGCGGGCCGATGTCCGGCCGGCGCGGCCCGAGCAGGTCGAGCCCGGACAGGCCCGGCATCCACTGCCCCGCGGTCGTCACCACGATGACACCGGCGGCGCTGGTGACGGCGATACCGAGACCGCGCCGGGACAGCCCGTTGCCCGGCGGCTCGGGAGCACTCACCCGGTCCGTCAGGTGCTGCCGGCTGTTCCGGCCGCGGCCCACGTTCGCCCGCACGACCGCGAGTTTCGCGACGATATGTACACCCAGCGCGCCGATCGTGATCCAGGCGACCCAGTAGTGGGTGACGGTGAAGAAGAACCGGAACCGGTACCACTGGGCGGTGTTCGCGATCCCGGTGGCCAGTTGGAAGACGGCCCCGGCGATCAGCGGCACGATCGACAGCCGCTCCAGGGCATGAGCGACCGAACGCACCGGCGGCCACTCCCACAGCCGCGGGTACACCGTCCACAGCTTCACCAGCAGCAACGGGACGCACACCAGCCCGGTCGTCACGTGCAGCCCCTGCGTCACCCGGTACAGCGACACCGGGCGGGACGGCCAGACGTACCACGACGGTGGGTGCTGCATGAAATGCGACACCAGCCCGGTCAGGAAACACACCCCGAAGGCGATCCCGAGCCAGATACCCAGCAGCGAGGCGACCCGCGGGTCGTGCAGGCGGCTGGGAAAGGCGTTCGCACGTAACGGCCCGCGGCGCAGTGTCGCGGGTGGCTCCGGAAGACGTCCGGTGAACAAGCCGGTGATTGGTCGCACGCCCGCACGGTAGGTCCGGCGCGCACCCCGCCGGCCCCGCCGAAGCCTTACGGAACGGAGAAACCGGCCGTGAGGGCACCCGGACCGCCGGGAAACGCTGCCAGGGTCGGGTCCATGCCCCGCGCCCTTCGCGTACCGCACGCACCGCCGGCGACCCGGGCCGTTGCCGACCCGGGGCACGGCCACACCCGCACGCGGACGGCGCGGGCGCGAATGTGGACGCGGACGCGGATGTGGACGGCGTTGGTTACCGCCGCCGTCGGGCTGCTGGGCCTTCTCGCGGTGCAGACGGCGATCCTGCGCCAGCCCGGCTACCTGCCCGGCCGGGCGAGCGTGCTGTACCTGACCATGCTCTGGTGGGTGCTCGGCGTGATCACCGCGGCCCTGCTGCTGCACGCCGCCCCTCGCCGGCTCGCCGTCGGCCTGCTGCTCGCCGGCACCGTCAGCATCCACGCCGTGGCGCTCACCCATGGCCCGCAGCTGTCCGACGACCTCTACCGCTACGTCTGGGACGGCCGGGTGCAGGCAGCCGGTATCGACCCATACCACTACGGCCCGCTCGACCCCGCGCTCGCCCACCTGCGCGACCACTGGCTGTTCCCGGACCCGGCCGGCTGCGCCGCCATCGGGCGCGGCCCGGGCTGCATCCGGCTGAACTATCCCCGGGCGCACACCGTCTACCCCCCGGTGGCGCAGGCCTACTTCACCATGGTGCATTTCCTGCCCGGCCCGCCGGGTGAGCACAAGACGCAGTTCTACGCGTCGCTGGCGTCACTGGCCCTGGTCGGGCTGATGATGACGATGCTGGTGGCGCGGGGCCGGGACCCACGCCACGCCGGCTTCTACGCCCTTTCGCCGCTCGCCGGTCTTGAGATCGGCTCCGACGCGCATGTGGACGTCCTCGCCGCGCTGCTCGCGCTCGGCGGCATCGCGCTCCTCACCTCGCGGCGCCGTCCCCGATCCGCCAGCACCACGCGGACAGGCGGAGCTGGTGGCGCCGGTACAGCCAGCGAAACCGTCGCAGCCGGCGAAACCGATGCGGCCGGGGAAACACCCACCCGTCGCCGGGCCTGGGTCGCCGGGATGCTGCTCGCGGCGGCGGTGGCGGTCAAGCTGTACCCGGCGCTGCTCCTGCCGGCAGCCGCCCGACGCCGCCCGGTCACCCTGATCGGGGCGACCGTCACGGTCGTCGGGCTCTCCTACCTGCCCCACGTCCTGGCCGTCGGGCCAGCGGCCCTCGGCTTTCTCCCGGAGTACCTCAACGTCGAGGGATACGGCCGGGGCAGCCGTTTCCTGCTGCTCACAGCCCTCGGCCTCGACGGGGCCGTCGCCAAGGCCGTCGCCGTGTCGGTGCTGGCGATGGTCACCGTGGCCGTCCTGCGCTGCGACCCGCGCCGGGTTCCCCTCGAACGGGCCGCGCTGTGGCTCGTCGGGGCCGCCTTTCTCATCGCCACCCCGGTCCAGCCCTGGTACGGCATTCTGCTGGTGGCGCTCGCCGTCCTCGCAGGCCGACTGGAATGGCTCGCCGTCGCAGCCGCCGGTCATCCCGTGTACGTCTCCCTGTTCACGGATCTGCCAGGCGATGCCCGGACGCTGCGAATCCTCTCCTACGCCGTCGCCGCGCTCGTCGTACTCATCGCCGCCCTGCTGCGCCGACGACAACGTGCCACCCGGCCTCCGCGCATGTTCGGCGCGGGCATGATGGCCCTCAGCTCCCCCTGTACGGACGGTGAGCAAACCACTCGGACGGGCAGGAGATTCCGGTGACAATTCGTAATCTCACCCCGTCACCATGCGCCAGTGCCATACGGATGGAGCGTACGCACCGCTCCTTTGCCTCCCGCCTGTCCTCCGTCCGGCTGGTGACCAGGCGGCTGTTGGATTCGTAGAGTCGTGTCATGGCGGCGCAGGAGGAGAGCGTACGGGTCGACGCCTGGATCTGGTCCGTACGGCTGGTCAGTACACGGTCGCAGGCGGCCGCGGCCTGCCGCGCCGGGCATGTCCATCTCAACGGTGAGCGGGTCAAGCCGGCCCACGCGGTGCATGCCGGGGACGAGGTACGGGTGCGGCACGCCGGGCGCGAGCGGACCATCGTCGTCACCCGCGTTCTCAACAAACGGGTCAGCGCGACCGTCGCCGGAGAATGCTTCATCGACCGCAGCCCGCCGCCGGCGGCACGGGAGAGCGTCGCGGCGACGGGTGTCCGCGACCGCGGCGCGGGACGCCCGACCAAACGCGACCGACGCGCTCTGGAACACCTGCGCAACCGCGACCTGTAGACCTGTAGACCTGTAGACCTGTAGACCTGTAGACCTGTAAAATCCGCGGACCTGCCGTCGAGCCGCACCCGGGCCCGGGCGCCTGGGTGGACCCGGACAGGCGATGCCGCGGGCGACGCGCGGTCACGGATGGATGCCGCACGACCCGGCCGGGTACGACCGTTGCCAGCGGTCACGTACATCCGCGCAAGGGGGAGAAAATGCCTTATGTAACCGTCGACCAGGAGAATTCCGGCGATATCGATATCTACTACGAGGACCACGGATCCGGCCAGCCGGTCGTACTGATCCACGGTTTCCCGCTCAACGGGGCATCGTGGGAGAAGCAGATCCCGATGCTGCTGGACGCCGGCTATCGGGTGATCCACTACGATCGCCGGGGATTCGGCAGGTCCAGCCAGCCCGTAACCGGCTACGACTACGACACGTTCACCGCCGACCTGAACGCGCTGATCGAAACGCTCGACCTGCGCGACATCGTCCTGGCCGGCTTCTCGATGGGCACCGGCGAGATCACCCGCTATATCGGCGCGTACGGCACCGACCGCGTCGCCGCCGCGGCCCTGTTCGCGCCGCTCGCACCATATCTGCTGAAAACCGACGACAATCCCGAAGGCGTGCCGGCAACGGTGTTCGAGGAGACCAAGCAGGCCATCCGTGACGACCGGTTCGCCTATCAGAAGGTTTTCCTCGACAATTTCTACAACATGGACGTCTTCGGCGGTACCGCCCGCGCCAGCGAGCAGGCCTGGCAGCACGCCTGGGCCGTGGCCACCGACGCCTCGGCGCTCGGCACGTTGCGGTGCGTCGACGCGTGGTGCACCGACTTCCGCGGTGACGTGCCCGCGCTGTCGAACGTCCCGCTGCTGGTCGCGCAGGGCACCGAGGACCGCATCCTGCCCATCGACAACACCGGGCGCCGGCTGCGGGCCCTGGTCAGGAACGCGCAGTATCACGAAGTCGACGGCGGCCCGCACAACATCGGCTGGACCCACCCCGAGGTCGTCAACCCGCTCTTCCTCGGCTTCCTCACCAAGCAGTGACCTCCCTTCCGGCGATTTCCTCCCGGCCGATGCCCTTCCGGCCGTTGGCTCCTGGTTTTTCCGGGCCGCAATCTCTTCAGACAGGTTGATAATACTGAGTGCAACAAGTCAACAGCGGAGAGTTCTCATAAACTCTGAACGCTTCCTGAACTCAGGGCTCAGGTGATCAGCCCACGCTAGGAATGGATCAGACGTGCCGCTGGGGTACGTCGAAGGGGGTAGACGACGATGCGACCTCGACTTGGCACCACGCTCACGACGATCGCGACAGTCGGGACTCTGAGCATCGCGGGCGTCACCGCGGTAGCACTCGCCTCACCTGGCAGCCCCACCAACCTGATCTCCCCAGCCGGGGCGGCGACCACCCTGTCACCGGGCGAGGACTCAAGCAAGGACACGACCACGCTGGACTCCGACCAGCCGCGACACAGGCATCACCACTGGCACGGCGGCCCAGGCTGGTGGGGCTACGACGGCGACGGCGTCGACGGCGTCGACGTGTCCCGCCCGCTGCACGGCGACGCGACGGTCCGGACGGACGACGGCTACCAGGTCATCACCTACCAGCGCGGCGAGCTGACCAGCCTGTCCCAGACCTCGGTCACGATCAGCAGCAAGGACGGGTACAAAGCCACCTACGCAGTGACCGGCGACACCGACCTCTGGGCCGACGGTGACGACGCCGGCATCGGCGACTTCAGGACCGGAACCACCGTGGTGGTGGCCGCGACCGTCGACGGCGACACCCGCACCGCCGAGCATCTCGCCGAGCTGCCGGACTGACCCGCGGAGCCTGCTGCCGGGGCCTGCCAGCGGCCCCAGCATGGCTGGCGGCTCCGCACAGGCCCACGACAGGGCCCGGACAGGCGCACCACCGGCCCGTCCGGGCCCTGTCGGACGGCCTGCCGGACTCGAAAGATCCGCCGTGTGCGCAGGCACGCCAGCCTCCATCCCCGGACGCTCCCGCCGTGCTGTAGGCTGTTGTCCAGCATCAGACGGAGCCTTGGTCGACCGGAACCCCGATCAACCTCAGAGGCCCCGGAGGAAGCTTCTCAGGAACATGATCACATGATCCTGGCAGGCTCTTCTCACTGAAGACAGGCAGCGGCAACCGGCAAGGCATGTGATACAACTGAACAGCACAGCATGGTCCCGTGGTGAAGTCTGGAGTTCACGCCGCCCTGTCAAGGCGGAGGTCGCGGGTTCGAATCCCGTCGGGACCGCGCTCACGTCATCGGATGCCAGCAGCGACAGCACGCTGACGACATCCATCGATGTGGCCTGCTAGGCCCGCGTATGACAGGATGGTCGCACCGGGGCAGGTAGCTCAGTCGGTACGAGCGTCCGCCTGAAAAGCGGAAGGTCGGCGGTTCGACCCCGCCCCTGCCCACCCTTTTGACCTGCGGAAATAGCAGGATTTGTCGATCACCGGTTGATCGTTATATGGCAACAGGTGTGGCAGCGGCGTCGCGTGATCCCAGTGGCGGCCCGTCTGTCACCGCGGGTGACCTGCGTAAACGGTGAAGCTGACCATCCGCTTTCCGGATGGGAGGTCACGAGGCCTGTGTTCGCGGACGTTGCCACAAGGTAGAGGTCTCGTATGGCAACGGGGCTCGGCCGGCCCGGTCGCGTCGGGTCTGTGACCTGCAACGGTGCTCAGGATCGGGGCCGGTAGACCGTCCGCTTGTGCGGCGGACGGTCGAGGATCTACCAGTCCTCATCGGTACAAATTCTCTCGTGTCGGGTTACCCGTGGCGGAAGCGGGTGCCGGAGCGGTCCAAGGGGACGGGGCCACCTGGCCCCTATGGGGATCGCCGACAGTCTGATGGCGGGCTGCGTTGGGGTGCCGAGCCGATCTGCACGGATTTTGTCCGAGCACGGCTTGCAGCTCGCCCCGTCAACCTACTGCGACGCGCTACGCCGGGCGCCTACGGCTCGGCAGCTGCGCGACACCGAGCTGGAATCCTTTGGTGAAGCGGGTGCATGAGGAGAACTACGGCGTCTACGGAGCGCGGAGGCGTGGCTGACGCTGAACCGGCAAGGCGTTTGCCCGTTGCACTGTGGAACGGCTGATGCGCAACCTCGCCTGCACGGTGCCCGCCGGGGCCGCCGCCGCCGGACTGACCACCCTGGCTGATCCGGCTGCTGCTCGCCCCGGTGACCTGGTCGGTCCCGGTTTGGCTCGCCCGCTCCGACCTTGCCTCCGGCAAGCACCCGACGCTGTCGGCATAGCATCCCGACGGCGCTTTCCTGAACTCTGCGGGTCGCGTTGTTCTGGTCAGGTGCAGCAGTCGCAGCCGAGTACGCATCCGCAGGCGTCGACGGTGCCACCCAGGTCGACGGGGGTGGGCAGGACCGGGCAGCAGGTGTCTCCCGCCCAGGCGTTACGGCCTTCTTTGACGGCGATGACGGCGATCACCAGGGCGGCGATCGGGTCGGCCCAGGCCCAGCCGAGGGTGGTGTTGGCGATCAGGCCGATCAGGAGCACGACGGACAGGTAGGTGCACAGCAGGGTCTGTTTGGAGTCCGCGATGGTGGAGGCGGAGCCGAGTTCCCGGCCGGCGCGGCGTTGGGCGGTGGACAGGAATGGCATGACGGCCAGGGACAGCGCGGCGAGGACGATCCCGGGCAGGGATCCGTCCGCCTGTCCGGTCCCGGCGAGTACCCGGACCGCGTCGACGGTGACATAGGCGGCGAGCGTGAAGAACGACACCGCGATGATCCGCAGGGTCGTCTTCTCCCGGGCCTGGCGCGAGGCGTGGTCGGCGGCGGAGAACTGCCAGGCGACCGCGGTGGCGGAGGAGACCTCGACGACCGAGTCCAGACCGAAACCGATCAGTGCGGTCGAGGACGCGATTGTGCCCAGGGCGAGGGCGGCGACGGCCTCGATGACGTTGTAGGTGATGGCCGCGGCGACGAGGAACCGGATCCTGCGGGTGAGAGCTGTCCGGCGGGCAGGGGAGGGGCTGAGGATCAGCTGGGACATCAGCAGCAGCCCTTGTCCTCGGTGTCGGGGCAGGCGCGGTCAGCTGCGACCGCGAGGACTGCGGTGCACAGGACGTCGAGGGCCTCACCCAGGCGGGGGTCGGCCAGTTCGTAGCGGGTGCGGCGCCCGACAGGGACGGCGACGACCAGGCCGCAGCCACGCAGGCAGGCCAGATGGTTCGACAGGCGGCTTCGGGAGATGCCCAGCTGGTCGGCCAGGTCGGCGGGGTGGGCCGGGGCGTCGCGCAGGGCGAGCAGGAGCCGGGCGCGGATCGGGTCGGCCAGGGCGCGACCGAACCGGGCAAGGATCTCGATGTCGGGGGCTACGGTCAGCACCACTTAACAGTACAGATAATCCTGAACTCAGAACCAGCTGAACTAGTGGACTGCGGGCTGGCCGCGTTCATCTCGTGGCAGTGCAGAGTCCGGTCCGATCACGCCCACCGACCTGGCGGGAGGATGCCAAAGTCGCTGAACCGGCCTCTATCGGCGTCACCCGCCGTAGCCGGTCACCGTCCGCTTATGGAGCCGCATCCACTGGTAGAACCATCGGCAACCTCGGTGAGAATCGGGCACCTGGAACCGCATCGACCAGCCGTCCACGGCGATCGAGGAACTGCCGGCGCGGATCGAGGAGGCCATGCGCCTTTTTCGCCGCCAGTGTGACCGGCCGGCGACCATCCCCGGCATCGGCCGGCACACGGCCGAAGTCATCACGCGGACCGCCGACCTGTGCGCCGCTGCCGGCGTACTCCACTGGCTCTTCCGGCGAGGCCGAAGGCGGTCGCGGCGCCGATGGCATCGGGCAGCTGCAGGTCGGGCGCGGCCCTGTCGACCACGGTAAGCCCGCCAGCACGGCGGGAACTGCGGCGATCCGGCTGGTTGACACCGTCGCATCACGACGGCTCGGTGGCGGGGATGCGTGCTCCCGGCACGGTGGAGGCGACCACCTCGCCACTAACTTGTAATGGTTTTCATTACCTGCTACGTTAATGAAAATGGATCCTAGTATGGATCGCGGGTCCGGTCGGCTGACGAGCGGGGAGATCGTGGTGGATGGTGCGAGGCTGGTCGTGGTAGGGCGGTGGCGGGTCCGGCGCGGTCTGGGGGCGGTGGCCGCCGGCGTGGTGATGCTCGTGGCCGCGTGTGGGACGTCCTCGTCGGGGGATTCCGGGAGCGCTGATGGTGGCAGCGGGAAGATCGCGGTGGTGGCGACGGAGAATTTCTGGGGCAGTATCGCCGCCCAGCTCGGGGGTGATCGGGTGGCGGTCACCAGCATCATCGACAATCCTGACGCCGATCCGCATGACTACGAGCCGACCTCGGCGGATGGCCGGGCGATCGCCGGTGCGCGGTTGGTCATCGACAACGGTGTCGGCTACGACCCGTGGGCGGGCCGGCTGGCGGCGGCGAACCCGGCGGAGGGGCGGACGATGCTGACCGTCGGTGAGCTGGTTGGTGCGAAGGACGGGGACAATCCGCACCGCTGGTACAACCCGGCGGACGTCACCAGTGTGATCGATGCGATCACCGCGGACTACAAGAAGATCGACCCGGCGGACGCGGCCTATTTCGACCGGCAGCGGGCGTCGTTCACCACGACGACGTTGAAGCCGTACACCGATCTCATCGCGTCGATCAAGAAGACGTATGGAGGGACACCGGTCGGGGCGTCGGAGAGCATCTTCGAGATGCTGTCCCCGGCTCTCGGGTTGGACCTGCTGACCCCACCGGCCTTCCTCCGTGCGATCACGGAGGGCACTGACCCGACCGTCGCGGACAAGACCACCATCGACGATCAGATCAGCACCGAGAAAATCAAGGTATACGTGTACAACAGTCAGAACGCCACCCCGGACGTGCAGCGGCAGGTCGAGGAGGCGAAGGCTGCCGGTATCCCGGTGATCACTATTACCGAGACGCTCACCCCGGCCGGTGCGTCCTTCCAGGATTGGCAGGTCGCCCAGCTGACAGGCCTGCGGACGGCGCTGGCGCAGGCAACCGGGAAGTGACGCGATGACGGTGCGCACACGATCCACCCAGGTGTCCGTCGATGCCATCGACACGGTCCTGCCCGCTGGTACCGACCCGCCGACCGCAGTGAACACGGCGGCGGTGTTGTTCCGGAACGCCGCGGTCCGCCTGGGCGGGCGGCTGGTGTGGAGCGGGGTGGATGTCGAGGTCGCCGCCGGGGAGTTCGTCGCGGTTCTCGGGCCCAACGGGGTCGGTAAGTCCACCCTGCTCAAGGCGGCTCTGGGCCTGCTGCCGCTGTCCGTGGGGCGGGCGGTGGTGCTGGATCGGCCGCCCGGGCGGGCCCGCGCCGAGATCGGGTATCTGCCGCAGCGACGCAGCTTCGACCCGTCGGTACGGATCCGCGGGATCGACATCGTCCGCCTCGGTGTCGACGGCCACCGGTGGGGTCTGCCCCTGCCCGGCGGGGAGCGCGGCCGGGCAGCCGGGCGGCGGGTGGCCGAACTCGTCGAGTTGGTCGGCGCCACCGGCTACGCTCACCAGCCGATCGGCCGGCTCTCTGGCGGGGAACAGCAGCGGCTTCTGATCGCCCAGGCGCTCGCCCGCCGGCCCCGGCTACTCCTCCTCGACGAACCGTTGGACAGTTTGGACCCGCACAACGCCGCCGCGGTCGCGGCGCTGATCCGTACGATCTGCCAGAGAGCGGGGGTGACCGTGCTGATGGTCGCCCATGACGTCAACCCGATCCTGTCCAGCCTCGACCGGGTCGTCTACCTCGCCGGCGGCGGCGCGGTGTCGGGCTCTCCCACCGAGGTCATCACCAGCGCGACGTTGAGCCGGCTCTACCAGACCCCCATCGAGGTGCTGACCGCCTCGGATGGGCGGATGGTCGTTGTCGGCCAACCCGAACCGCCCGCGGCGCACACCGACCGCCACGTCGGGACCGGCCACTCGTGATCGTCGCTGCCGCGGCCGACGCGGGCCTGTCGTGGAACCTGGTCCGCGATGTCCGGCAGATGTTCGCCTACCCGTTCATGGTGAACGCGTTCCGGGCCGGGACCGTCGTCGCGGTCACCGCCGGGGCGACCGGGTGGTTCATGGTCCTGCGCCGCCAGACGTTTGCCGGCCACACCCTGGCCGTGGCCGGTTTCCCGGGCGCTGCTGGCGCGGTCTGGCTCGGTCTGGGTGCGACCTACGGCTATTTCGCTTTCTGCCTGGCCGCGGCATTCCTCATCGCGGCCATTCCCACCGCCGGTGGAGCCGCCGCGGGCCGGGCCGCGGAGTCGGCCACCGTCGGTACCGTGCAGGCGTTCGCACTGGCCTGCGGATTCCTGTTCGTCAACCTGTACAAGGGATTCCTCGGCGGGGTCAACGCGCTGCTGTTCGGCAGTTTCTTGGGGATCACCGACGGCATGGTCCTGACCCTGACCGCCGTCGCCGTGGCGATCCTGGCCGTGCTGGCGCTTTTCGGGCGGCCGTTGCTGTTCGCCTCGCTCGATCCGGCTGTGGCGACCGCCGCCGGAGTGCCCGTGCGGGCCCTGTCGGTGGCCTTCCTGATCCTGCTCGGGAGTACTGCCGCGGAGGTCAGTCAGATCACCGGCACTCTCCTCGTGTTCACCCTGCTCGTCATTCCCGCGGCAACCGCACAGATTCTCACCACCCGCCCGGCGCTCAGCCTTGCCCTCACTGTGCTGTTCGGGCTGCTGGTCACCTGGGCCGGGCTGACCGTGGCCTACTACTCGCCGTACCCGATCGGCTTTTTCATCACCAGCTTCTCCTTCAGCCTGTACCTGCTCGCCCGCCTCGCCGTCCACGCGCATGACCTGCTCGACCGGACCGCCCGCACCTCCCATCCCGCGCGGGCGTCGGCATGACCGCGGAGACGGCGGACACCGGACTGACCGCGATGTTCGACCACCCGTTCATGCAGCACGCCTTCCTCGCCGGAACAGGGATCGCCATGGCGGCGGGACTCGTCGGCTATTTCCTCGTCCTGCGTGCGCAGGTCTTCACCGCCGACGCGCTGTCCCATGTGGCGTTCACGGGCGCGCTCGCCGCCCTGACCACCGGGATCGACGCCCGCATCGGCCTGTTCGCCGCCACCATCACCGTCGGGTTCGCCCTCGGTGTCCTCGGCCCCCGCGGCCACGCCGACGACGTCGTCATCGGCAGCGTGTTCGCCTGGGTCCTCGGCCTCGGCGTGCTCTTCCTCACCCTGTACACGACCCACCGCAGCACCGGCAATGGCACCGTCGGCGTCACCGTCCTGTTCGGCTCGATCTTCGGATTGGATGCCTCCCACGCCTGGGAAGCAGCCGTGCTCGCCGCCCTGCTCTGCCTCGCCGTCATCGTGATCGGACGTCCCCTGCTGTTTGCGAGCCTGGACGCCGCGGTCGCCGCCGGCCGCGGTGTCCCCGTCCGCCTCCTCGGCGTCGGATTCCTCGGCCTGGTCGGGGCGACCGCGGCCGAGGCCACCCAGGCCGTCGGCGCGCTCCTGCTCCTCGGCCTGCTCGCCGCGCCCGCCGGCGCCGCCCACCGGCTCGCCACCCGCCCCTACCGCGGCATGGGGATCTCCACCGCGGTCGCGGTCGCCGTGACCTGGGCCGGCCTGACGACCAGTTACCTTGCCCCGCGGATCCCCCCAAGCTTCGCCATCCTCGCCTTCGCCACCGCCAGTTACGCCGTCGCCCTGACCGTCACCACCCGCACCGCCACCGCCATCCACCCGCCGGTGCAATCACCGGCAACCTCGACGGCGCAGAGGTCTCCGACCTCCTCATGAGCCCCAATCTCGTGAGAGGAGAGAAGGTGCCCACCGACGACGTTCGTGCCCCTGACGAAGCCGACACCCGCGACGCACGGCGGGAACCGCAGCGGTGGCGCGTATCCCGCGGCCCTCGTCCCCCACGCGACACCCCGCAACGCCGCACAGTGCTGGCTGCGCTCACCGCTGCCGGCGGAGGGTTCCGCAGCGCCCAAGCCTTGCACGAGCAGATACGCGCCAGCGGGCACCGCATCGGCCTCACCACGACGTACCGCATTCTGTACGACCTGGTAGGCGATGCCACCGTCGACACGATCCGCGGCGAGGACGGCCAGCAGCTGTTCCACCTCGCCCGAACCACCGGGCACCACCACCACCTGGTTTGCCGCAGCTGCGGACACAGCATCGACGTTGCCTCCGACACCGTCGAGACCTGGACGGCAGACCTCGCTGCCGCACACGGATTCGCCGACCTCAGCCATGCGATCGACCTGTTCGGACTCTGCGCCGGATGTCAACCTGACCGGTGATCCTGGGGCGTCGGGTCAGTGTTCGTCCCAGTGCCCGTCGTGGTCGGCGTGGCGATGGTTGTCGTGGATGTAGTCGATGTGGTCGTGGTGGGGGACGGCGACGTGGCCGCAGCCATAGGTGTGCGGGTGTTCTGAGGTGGTGTGGTGGGCCGGGTGGCTGGTGGTGGTCACGGGCGTTCTCCTTGGCGGAGGGCGTTGAGCGGTGCAGGCGCGTGACATGGCCCGTCGGCGAGGCAAGTGATCATGCGAGGCGTACCGACGCGCGAGTGCCCCCAGTAGCGGGCTCGCCCCTCCGGTGCGCGGCGGAGGGTAAGTGTTCGATCACATGAACACGGTAGGGCCTCTTCCCGTCTCGCGCCATGTGAACGTGCCACTCCAATTGGTATTGACAACGGTTGTCAAGCCGGAGATTGTTGATGTTCCAAGTACCTGCGTCAGGAGGTCACTGATGTCCTTGACCGTGTCCCCGGATCTGCTCGCTCAGGCTGAAGCCGGTCATGTCGACCAGGAGGCGTTTCTCGCGTGTGTGCGGGACTCGCTTCCGTACGCCTACAGCCTGGTGGAGCGGCTCGCCGGTGAGCTGCCCACCGCCGAGCGGGACTTCGCCGACAACCTGGTTCCGCCGGCGGACAACGTGGCGCAGGGGCAGTTGCTGCGGGCGATGGCGAGCACTTCGATCCGGGGCGCTGGAACGGCGTTTCGGGGTGGCGTTGGCGTTCCAGAACTGCCATCGGCTGGCCGCGTTCCGCCCGCAGGCGGTCGGAGGCGAGCAGCACCGCCGGTTTATCTCCGCGGAGAGCCAGGTCCTCAACCAGCAGCCGGAGTTTGTCGACTGCTGACAGACCGTCAGGGTGCATGGCTGTGTCGCGTGACCGGCTCGGCCGGGCGTCGGTTCGATCGGGATGTCGCCGCAGCAGGGGGCGGTTTCTCTGCC
>NZ_CAKKTL010000062.1:23969-25249 GCF_920664355.1 Protofrankia sp. CiP1_Cm_nod2 | reverse complement strand
AGCAGGTCCATGGCCGCTCCGCCCGGCAGCTCCGGCCCGGCCCGCCGCGGGGCGGGCACCAGGCTCGGGGGAGGCAGGGCGGCGGCCACCGTCCGCGCGAGTTCGGCGATCGCCGCCGGTTTGGGTTCCGGGCGCACCGGCGGGCCGGGCAGCACCGCCAGTGGCGGTTCGGCGTCGTTGTCCTCCGGCGCCGCGGTCTCTCGGACGAGCAGCCGGTCGGGCTCGCCGCGTTCGATCTCGGCGTCCCGGGTGCGGCCGCCGGCGGCGCCGTTACCGGCTTGGCTGACAGCACCGTTACCGACGGCGTCCGGATAGAGCAGCCGGACTCGCTCACCGGTGGCGAACGGATGGGTGCGGTCGGGGTCGAGCGAGGCGAGCAGTCCGCGCCGGGCCTTCTTCTGCCGTCCGGTGGGGGTGCTCCAGCCCTCGACAACGGCCCATTCCAGCGGGACGGCGCAGCCGTCGTCGGCTTCCAGCGCGGCCCGGTCGGCGCTGAGCCAGGCGAAGAACTCCCACCAGGCGGGCTTGTTCTCCCGCCGGTGGTAGCCGACGGCGGCCCCCAGCAGCGCCCGGGCCCGCTCGTCGTCGCTCCAGGCCGCCGGGTCCTCGGGCAGGCCGGCGAGCAGCGCGTCAACGGTCGCGTCGGTGGGATCCGGCGTCGTGTCGGCGGCGGCCTCCTCGGCGTCCGCCGCCGGCGCGGGCGTGATCCCCTCGGCCGCGCGCAGGCCGAGCAGCCAGCGGTGCAGGCGATGGGTGGACACGCAGTCGACCCGGTTGTACTCGGCGATCTCGTGGAGGACGTGCTCGGCGGCCGCCCGCTCGCCGGCCGCGCGGTGCGCCAGGACGTTCTCGTAGGCGACGATGCTGTCGACGGCGGTCTTGACCCCGGCGCCGCGCGCCCCCGGCAGGTACAGCGGCTCCAGATACTTGATCGAGTACGAGCGCTGGGAGATCTTCAGGCTGCGCCGGACGACCGTGTACAGGTCCACCAGCCGGTGCCCGGCGAGCAGGGCGTCCACCTGCCGTTCGCGGGTGCCGTGCCTGGCCGCGAGCCGCTTGAGCGCGTTCGGTTCATACGGTGCGTAGTGATATATGTGCGCCCGGGGATGATCGGTGAGCCGTTGCAGCGCCCAGTCGACGAACCGCTCGAACGCGCGCTTCTCCTCGGCGCGGTCGTGCGCCCAGAACGGGTGGAAGACCTCCACGGCATCGGCGGCGAAGCCCGCCGCGGGGCCGGAGCCGCCCGTCTCCTCGACGTCTGCGCCGCTGTCAACGGCGGC
>NZ_CAKKTL010000062.1:5560-23794 GCF_920664355.1 Protofrankia sp. CiP1_Cm_nod2 | reverse complement strand
AGACGTCGAGGGTGACGGCGCCGAACAGGTACTCCAGACCGGCGTTGTCCAGCGCGTACGGGTCGCCCTCCATGTCGAAGTAGATATCGCCGGGATCCGGCGCCGGCAGGGACGCGAGCCCGTCGGGCGCGACCACCCGGACGGTCACCGTGCCGGTCCGGTCCTCGTCGGTGCGGGTCGCGTCCTGGATGATCTGTAACTGTGCCTGGAGCCGCAGCCCGGCGAACGTCGCCGCCGCCATCGAGGCGGGGCGCCGCTCGTCGCCCGCGGCGGCAAGCTCCTCGACCGAGGTGATGCCGGCGGCCCGCAGCTTGCGCCGCTGGTCCGTGCGCAGGCCGGCGACCAGCGACAGGTCACGGGCGGCTTCCCGGCCCCGCTCGCAGTGGGCGGCGAACGCGCAGGCCCCGCAGGCGGGCCGCGGATCGCCCCAGGACGGCCGGGGGGCCGCGGGCGGGTGCTCGAGCTGCGCGGTCAGCCTGCCCCGGGCGTGGTCGACCATGGGCGCGACGTCCTCGACCCGCAGCGACTCCAGCCGGCCGTCGCCGAGTAACAGGTGGATGCGCCGCGCGGCGGCCACCCCGATCGTCGGCAGCGCCCGGGCGTAGGAGGCCAGCTGCACCACGGCCGCGGGACGGGCGTGCCGGGCGAGCTTGGCGTCGTACGGCTCGTAGCGGCCGGGCACGGCCTCGCCGGTGCGCGCGCCGGTGACCGGGTCGAGGTGCGTGGCGACCAGGAAGTCGGGCCGTCCCTGGTAGGAGCCGTCGAAGAGCACCGCCTGGTAGATAACGGCGGCCCCGGCCGCGACGGCCGCACGGGTCTGCTCCCGGGCGGCCTCCAGCGCGGCCAGACCGCTCTCGGGGCGTTCGATCATCGCGACGGCGTCGGCGCCGAAGATGCCGACGAAGTGCGCGAGCCACCGCCGTTCGTGCGCGTCACCGTGGCGGACCAGCAGTTCGTCCGCTTCACCGGCCGTGATCGGCTCGCCGGTGGTGTCGTCGTCCAGCCGTACCCCGGCCGCGTGGGCGTGCGACAGCGCGAGCCGGTGCCCGCACTCGAGCGCGTCGACGACGTCGCTCGCCGACACCACCCACCGGTCCTCGAACCGCTGCATGCTCCTCCGCATCGCCCGGATCCCTGTTCCCGGGATCGCCCGCCGGGCCCGTGGAAAGCGCCGTGGCCATCATCCTCGCCCCGGATTCCCGGGTGCTCTGCGCGGTCCCCGCCGTAGCGTGGGGACCGCGCAGAGCTCACGGTATGCTTGATCCCAGCGGCGCGCGGCGTCGGACACGTCCCGGCGTCAGGCACGTCCCGGCGTCAGGCAGCCCCAGGTCTGCCGCGTGGGTTCGCAGGAGGTGTGCCATGGCCGCGGAGATGGTCGCTCCCGCATGTATGCACGAACAGATCACTGCGGAGCAGTATGACTCCTGGTCCGAGGACCAGTGCGCGGGCATCGAGATCGTGGATGGAATGATCGTTGTAAGCCCCAGCGCGTCCATGCGGCACAACCGGCTGGCCCGGATCCTCGCGAATGCCCTGGACACGGCCGGCGGGGCGGACTGGAACGCCGATACGGACTTCGACGTCCGGCTGCAGGACGTGCCGCTGACCAATCGGCGTCCGGATGTCGTGGTGTACCGCGCGGACACGATCGATGTCACGCCCACCCGTCCGGAGCACGTGCTGCTGATTGCGGAGATCGTCTCGCCGGGTTCGGAGACCACGGACAGGATCGTGAAGGCGGACCAGTACGCCAGATCCGGCATTGCCTACTACTGGCGGATCGAGGGGTCCGCCACCGGTGCTCCGCTGGTGTACACCCATGTCCTCGACCCGGCGACCAGGACCTACCGGAACGCGGAGGTGTTCGTCGGTGTGCTCGACACCACGGCACCCTTCCCCGTGAAGCTCGACCTCGGCCGGCTCTGACGCTGATCCGACGATCGGCGGCGCCGATGACCGCCTGGTAGGGCGGGGCAGGTCGCGGCGGCAGACATCGGCATCATGCGGGCTGATTCTGATCTCGATATGTCTGAATCGTGTTTCAGCGGCCGGCTGGCGGCGGAGACCTGCGCGACGGTGCGCTAACCGGTTCGGGTGCCGTAGCGGGTGGCGGCGTCGCGGACGAGCCGCAGGGATTCGGTGTCGGCGGTCAGGTGTTCGCTGTCCATCAGGCTGAACGCGAACAGGCCGGCGCCGGTGACCTGGCGTATGTAGTCGTCGGTGAAAACCGCCCGCAGATCGTTGTGCCAGGTGTCCGCCGAGCCGTCGTCGGGTTTGTAGTGCGCGACCATGACCGGGCCGTATTTCCCGAGGATTCGGGTCATGTCACGGATGTCGTCGACGTTGTTCTTCGAGTCCATCGCCTGGAAGCTCTGGAAGTCCGACTGCCGCAGCACGTCGTCGAAATACCCGATCAGTGATTTCCCGCCGCCCTTCCCGGGGTCGTCCCAGCGGGCCTGCCAGCCACCCCAGCCGAGGGAGATCCGGGCGTTCGGCGCTGTCGAGCGGAAGATTCCCATGGCGGCGGTGTACTGGTCCTTGAGCTTGAGGTAGTAGTTCGTCACCTCCGGGGTGGCGGCCCAGGTGTTGGCCTTGCACGGGTAGGTCTGCAGTTCGGTGAACAGTGTGACGTACAGCGGCGGCCCGTCCGCCGCGCCGCCGAATATCTGGGCGAGCCGGCGGGTGTCGCTGAGGAACGACGACGATAGGGGGTAGTCCCGCCCGCAGGCCGGCCCGTACCTGGTCTGCACGGTGGTGACCCTGCCCGCCCCGCCGAGCCACACGACGAGATGGATCGCGCGCCCACCGGCGTAGACCCGCGGAATCAGGTCCTTCGACCAGTCGGTGAGAAAACCGAAGTCATTGGGGCTGTTGTACCAGGTCGTGAACATTCCCAGCTGGTCGGCGACGGGTGAGGCCGAGTCGCTGTCGAGGGAGGGGCCGAGGCCGAACACAAGCTTGCCGGCCCGGCCGAAACCGGGCGGCCTGGCCGCGCCGGTATTCGCGCCGCCGGTATTCGCGCCGCCGGTTTTTTCCACACCGCCGGACGCGCCGGCCGCCGCGCCGCCTGCTGGCGCCGCACCGGTAGGAGCGGTGACGGGGACGGCTGCGGGGACGGCTGCGGAGGTGGTCGACGCCACTGCCGGCTGCCGTGCCGGCGGGCGGCCTGCCAGGTCCGGCAGCGACCACACGACCATTCCGGCCAGCGTCGTACAGAGGATAATTCCGGCCGTCAGGACAGGAAAACGCTTCAGTACGGACAAGGGGGCCGCTCCGTAATTTTTCCGAAGTTTTCCCCCGGACGGGGACAGCGTACATGCCGCGGCACCGGATGATCTCCGAGGCGGAGGCCGTCGCTCGAGTGAAGGTGATGACACGGACGACGCTGACGACACGACGGCGCGGCCGCGGCACCGACGAGGCGGCGTCCGGCACTCGGCATCCGATGTCGGATATCCGACCGCCTCCGCGCTGGCCTGCCGCTGGTCACGACCACCGTCGGAGCCGTCGGAGCCGTCGGAGCGCTGGTCGAGCCACTCGTCGTGTCGCTGGTTGCACCACCGGTCACACCGCCGCCGGCCGCGTTGTCGCCGGCCGGCCCGTTCGGTCGAAACCCCCGATTCCGTGCGGATGCGGCAGTTATGATCGCTCCGGCGAAGGACGCCGGTAGCGACTGGCCCGGTGGCCGCCAACCTCCGGCCGCGGGGGGAGATGAGCAGGTGGATGGGACCGCGCTGCAGGTCGACACCCCGGACGGGCAGGTTGTCCTCGCGGGGGCTGGGCCGTATGTGGTCGGGCGGGCACGTCAGGCCGATGTCGTTGTCGTCGACCGGCGCGTGTCCCGACGGCATCTGATCCTGGAGTCGGGCACCGACGGCTGGCTGGTGCGTGACACCAGCGCCAACGGCCTGTGGCGTGACGGCAGGCGGGTGGGCAACGTCAACGTCACCTCACATGGTGGTCAGGTCCGGATCCGCCTTGGCGCCGCGGACGGGCCGGAGATCGTTTTCGTGCCGCGCTCCGCTCCTCACCCGCAGCCGCCGGGCTGGACGGAGCGGCCTGGCGACCCGCTGACCGCGCTGGCCGGCGCTGGTGACGCCAGCGGCCCGCGGGCCGGGCGGGTGCTCCGGGGCGGTGCGGCCGACGACGACGTGTCAACGTCCCAACATCAGGTGGTGGGCCACGACCGCAGGGTCCACCGGCTGCGTCCCGGGCGGATGATGCTGGGCCGCTCCCAGGACAACGACGTGGTCGTGGACGACTTACTGGCCTCTCGACACCATGCCCAGCTCCGGATCGGCCCGCAGCGCCGGGTCGACGGCGGCGTGGGCGGTAGCGGCGTGGGCGGCAGCAGGGCCGGTGGTGCCATCGTCGGCGATCAAGGTAACGGTAAGATCATGGAAGGTGATAACGCTGCCGGCGTCGCCGTCGAGGTCGTCGATCTGGGGTCGGCCAACGGCACGTTCGTCAACGGTCAGCGGGTGGCCCAGGCGTTCGTGGCGCAGCGTGACGTCATCGCGATCGGGCACCACCTGTTCCAGCTCGACGGCGGCACGCTGGTCGAGTACGTCGACGGCGGCGACGTCACCTTCGAGGTGAAGAGCCTGTCGGTGTGGGCCGGCCCCAAGCAGCTCATGCACGACGTCACGTTCCGGCTGCCGGCCCGGTCGCTGCTCGGCGTCGTCGGCCCGAGCGGCGCGGGCAAGTCGACGTTACTCAACGCGCTCACCGGGTTCCGCCCGGCAGACGCCGGCGTGGTCCGCTACGCCGGTCGGGATCTCTACGCCGAGTACGACGAGCTGCGCCGCCGGATCGGCTACGTCCCGCAGGCCGACCCGCTGCACGGTCAGCTCACCGTCCGCCAGGCCCTGGAGTACGGCGCCGAGCTGCGCTTCCCCGCGGACACGACGGTGGAGGAGCGGCGCAGCCGGGTCCGGGAGGTCATCTCCCAGCTCGGGCTGCACGGCCATGCCGACACGCCGGTGAGCCGGCTGTCGGGCGGGCAGCGCAAGCGGACCAGCGTCGCTCTTGAGCTGCTGACCCGCCCGACCCTGCTGTTCCTGGACGAGCCCACCTCCGGCCTTGACCCGGCGAACGACCAGTCGGTGATGGAGGCGCTGCACGGGCTCGCCCACGGCAGCGACGGCGCGGCCGGTGCCGCCGCGGGCGCCGCTACCGGCGGCGAGGGCCGTACGGTGATCGTGGTCACGCACAGTGTTTTGTTTCTTGATCTTTGTGACTACCTGCTGGTGCTCGCTCCCGGCGGCCACGTGGCCTACTTCGGCCCGAGCGAGGGTGCGCTGCGCTTCTTCGGCAAGAAGGACTTCAAGGAGTTCGTGGCCGTCTTCCGGGAGCTGGAGGCGACCCCGGGCGACGTGCTCGCGGCCCGCTTCCGCGCGTCCGAGTACTACGTCCCGTCCGCCGTTGTCGCGCCGGTCGTGCGCCGCCCGCCGGCGCTGCTGCCCGGCATCCGCCAGCAGCCGGTGACGGCGCAGCTCTCGACGCTGGTCAGGCGGTACCTGCGGGTCGTGTTCGCGGACCGCTCCTACCTGCGACTGATCATCGCGTTCCCGTTCCTGCTCGGGATCATCCCAAGGGTCATCCCGGCGAAGGACGGTCTGGCGCCGTTGCGGGAGCCCAATCCGGACGCGACCAAGGTGCTGGTCGTGCTCGTGCTGTGCGCGTGCTTCATGGGGATGGCGAACTCCGTGCGCGAGATCGTCAAGGAGCGGCCGATCTACCGGCGGGAGCGCACGATCGGCCTGTCGCGCACCGCCTACCTCGGCTCGAAGATCGCGGTTCTGACCGCGATCACCACCTGTCAGTGCGTGGTGTTCACCCTGATCGGTTTACTCGGGCGCCTGCCGGCCGATGCGGTACTGCTCGGCTCGCCCCTCGGGGAGTGTCTGATCGCGGTGGTCGTGGCGGCGCTGTCATCGATGATGATCGGGCTGCTGGTGTCGACGCTGGTGGACAACGCCGACAAGACCATGCCCGTGCTCGTGCTGGTCACCATGGCCCAGCTCGTGCTCTCCGGGGGCCTGGTGTCGGCGGTGGGACGGCCGGTGCTCGAACAGGTGAGCTGGATCGCGCCGGCCCGCTGGGGCTTTGCCGCGCTGGGCTCGACCGCCAACCTCAACGAGGTCGCCAAGCTCGGCCGCGTCGGGCCCCGGGGCGATCCGCCGGATCCGCTGTGGGAGCACAGCGGATCCACCTGGTTCCTCGACATCCTCGCCGGGATGGGGGTGGGCGTCGCCGCACTGGTACTGACCGCGTACATGATCCGTCGGATCGAGCCGAAGGTGAGCCGGCGCAGGACGACCGCGGATCCGTCATCCTGAGGTGACGGATCCGCGGCCGGGGAGGCCGCCCGCGTGACCGGAGGGACGACGGCGACGCGGCTGTGGGCTCGTCAGCCCGTCCCGGGCCGTCACCATGATCGGAGGTGCGCGCTATCGTGGCGGTTCATCTGGTCGGATCTCACCGCGGCGGCCCCGCGCCGGTGAGGGTAGGCGGGGGAACGACGTTGACGCACATCATCTCGACGATCAACCTCAAGGGAGGCGTCGGCAAGACGACGATCACCGCGGCCCTGGCGGAGATTCTGGCCGGGGAGCACGGCAGGCGAGTACTGATCATCGATCTCGACCCGCAGACGAACCTGACCGTCTTCATGATCGGCGAAGCGCGCTGGCAGGAGCTCAACGACTCCGGCCGGACGCTCGCGACGCTCTTCCGGGACGCGGTGGACCCGGGCCCGGCCGGCGGCCTCTTCGACGTCCACCAGGCGTTGCAGCGGGATGTCTCCCCGGTGGCCAGCGTCACCCAGGTCGACCTGCTGGCCTCCTCGCTGGACCTCATCGACCTCCAGGACAGGCTGCTGTCGGCCGCCGGGCCGCCCGCCGCCGTCGGCGGCCACAACCCGGTGGAGCTGCTGCACCGGCAGATCGAGAAGATCGCCGACGACTACGACTACATCCTCGTGGACTGCCCGCCGAACCTGAGCGTGCTCACCCTGAACGGGCTGCGGATCTCGCACGGCTACATTGTCCCGACGATCCCGGACGTCATGTCCACGTACGGAATTCCGCAGATACGGTCCAGGATCCAGAAGTTCGCCACGAGCGTGGGCCGGGTCATCCCCGCCGTCGGCCTGGTCGTCAGCAAGTACCGGGCGAACGTCTCGCTGCACCGGCAGACCGCCGACTACCTGGCCCGCTCCGGCAAGGAGACCGGCCTGCGCGTGTTCAGCTCCCGGATCCCGGACTCGACGGAGATCGCGGAGGCGGCGGAGTTCAACGACTGGGGCACCCTGCGGCAGCGGTACGGCTACCACCGGCACTACGACGCCCTGGCCTCCCTCGCCACCGAGTTCATAGCCGCCGTCGAGGACACCGTCCCGTCATCGCGGCCCTCTTCGCCGCCTTCTTCGGGGTCGTCTTCTTCGGAGCCGCGGGACGTGCCTTCGTAGGACATGCCCACGAGCGCAACGGACACATACCCGATCACGCCCGATCACGCCAACCGCGGTAGCCGCCCGCGAACCAGGCGCGCCTGGCAGGCCATGACGCCCCCGATGTCTACGACGTCCACGACAGGCCTGTCGGGCATCGGCCCGACCCCGGATCGTTCGTCCTGCCTCGACAGCCCCGGAACCAGCCGCTACGGGTGCTTCATCCGCATCATTCTTAAATTCAATGAAACTTTATGACAAAACACTACGAAACATCTTTCCGTCGGCCGTGTCCGCCGGGATGACGCTGTCGGCGTGGGTGGACAAGATGCTGGCCGAGTCGATCTGGACCGTCCGGTTCGCCCGCCAGCAGCAGCGCAACGCCGCCCTGGGCGTCACCCCGGACTACCTGGCGGCCGAGTATGCCAGGCTGGAGGACCTGCGGCGTGCGGCAGGGTGAGGTGTGGGCGCGCGCCGACACCTGGTCGAGTCGGTCAACGACACCCTCAAAGGGCAGCCTGACCTGGAACAACACGGCGGCCGAACCTTCGAGGGCGTCGCGATCCGGGTCGCCAGCGGCTACTGGCGATGGCCGCGGCGATCTGGCACAACAACAAGACCGCCGCGCCCGTCACCCGATCATTGATCGCCTACGGCCACTGACCGACCCAACCGTTCGGACCTACTCGTCTAGAGGCTCGTCACCGACGGGTGGTCGGCCGCCAGCTTGGCCCGCAGCGCGTCGATGAGCCCCTGGTCGTACGGCCCGGGTGACCAGTTCTGCTTCTGCAGTTCCTCGGGGATCGGCCGGGGCGAGGTGAGGTCGTCCGTCTCCGGGGTGTAGTCGTCCCGCCACACGTGTGGGGTCTGGGGAGGAGCGGTGATGGGGAAGGGCAGCTGCTTGATGAGCTGTATCGCGACCGCGTGAGTGGGATGCCTTCCTGGGCGGCGCGAGGGCCGGGGAGTTCGAGCGGCCGTAGCGAGCGCCGTGATCCTGCGAGTCGGGGGACGCCTACCTGGTCCAAGCCGAGATACTCGCCGGGATCAGGATGCTCACCCGCGGCGATCTCACTCCCGGTATGCACGAGGTTCCCGCCGCCGACCGCGCCGCGATCGCGGCTATCTGGCTCTCCTACTTCAACAGGTGATCAACTTGGCCATCACGGCAGACCACATCCGCGCCACCCTGACCACCTACCTCGACACCCACCCCGAGGAGAAACCCGGCCTCGCGCCCGTTCTCGACCTCCTCGACACCGGCGCCGACCTCACCTCCCGCGGGGAGTTCCGCGGCCACGCGACCGCCGGCGCGATCCTCGCCGACGCCGACGGACGCATCCTGCACATCCACCACCGAGCACTCGACACGTGGCTCCTGCCCGGCGGCCACCTGGAGACCCAGGACACCTCGCTACTGGAAGCAGCCCTACGCGAACTCGCCGAGGAAACCGGCATCCCCACCAACGCGGTCACCCCCGCGGACGTCCACCCCATCCACATCGACGTCCACCCCATCCCCGCCAACGACGCCAAGGGCGAGCCGGAGCACCGGCACGTCGACGTCCGGTTCCTCTTCCGCACCACCGCCGACGTTCACCAGCTTCAGACCGAGGAGGTCACCGACGCGGCCTGGCGCACCATCGACAACCTCGGTGACGCGACACTGCGACAGCGCATCGCCGAAACCCTTCGCTGACGCCCGGCCGCCCGCCCCGGCGCATCCGGTTCCGGACGCAACGGGGGGGCGAGCCTCCATCGCCGCCACCCACGCGCCTCACATCCCTGAACGGCGCACGACCCCACTGCCTGCGCAAAGGACCTGACAGCCCAATACGCCGCATCCAGGGGCGCCATGACCGTCGGGCTGGCCAGGGAGGTCGCGACGGACGGCATCATGATCGATTCTGTAGATCTATCCCCACCGCACTCCCGCGCCGGAACGAGTGTGTAAGTGGTTGCTGGGGCAGCCACTTACGTACTCGTTAACATGATCGCTTTTGTTTGGGAGTGCCGACTCGGAGGTGCCGGCCGCCATGTACGGTGACCGGCACCAGGTCCTGCTGCGGAGAAACGCCGGGGTGCGGAAACTCAGGGCAGGGTGAGGTGGGCTACCTGGGGGTCGTGGTCGCTTTGTTGGGTGGCGAACTCGGAGTTCACGTGGACCACGTCGTAGCTGTGCGCGGCGCCGGCCAGCGCGGTGGAGAGCAGGATGTGGTCGAGGACCTGCGAGTTGCCCTCGTAGACGTAGGTGTAGCGCTCGGCGTCGGCCAGGGTGGCCGGCAGGTCGGTCAGGCCGGCGCTGGTCAGGGTCTGCACCGGCGCCGAGTAGGGGAAGTCGTTCAGGTCGCCGGCCACCACGATCCGTGCCTGGCTGTCGATCGCCAGGATCGACTGGACGAAGTTCCGCACCACCGTCGCCTGCTGGTTGCGCTGCGTCTCGCTGGCGAGGGCCGGTGGCTGGTAGCGGCCGAACAGCGGGTCGTCACCGCCCTTGGAGTTCCAGTGGTTGGCGATCACGAACAGTGGCTTGGAGTTGAAGGAGAACTTGCCGACCAGCGGCTTGCGGCTGGCGTTGAAGGCCGAGTTGGTCGGGTCGATCCGGCCGGGGTTGACACTGAGGTTCACCCGGTCGGCGGGGCTGCCGCTGTCGGAGACGGCCACCGCGGTGGTGGAGCCGCCGGGTGTGCCGGGGGCGAAGGTGAGCCCGATGTCGGTGCGGAACAGGAAACCGACGCGGATGTTGCCGCCGGGCTCGCCGCCGTCCTGATCGTCCACCGGGCTGATCTGCTGGTAGGTATAGGCCGGCCCGCCCGCGGCACCGATCGCGTTGATCAGCCTGGTCCAGGTCTGGTCGGCGGCCACCACCGAGCTGTTGGTCGCCCCGTCGTTGTCCTGGACCTCCTCGACGGTGATGATCCCCGGCGCGGCCAGGCTGGTCACGATCTGGTGCGCCAGCCCGTCGAACTTGCTCTGCGGGTCGGACGGGTCGAGGTTCTCCACGTTGAACGTGGCGACCGAGATCTGCCCGGCGCCCGGCCCACCGGTGCTCTCCGCTGTGAGCCCGCCCGCCACTCGGCTGATCGCGCTGGTCAGCAGCAGTTTGAAGTTGCCGAAGGAGTAGTCGAGGACGCCGGCCGCCGGGCCGGAGAAGTGGTCGCCCACGTTCACCCCGGCGGGCGTGGAGCCGGCCAGCGCGGCGTCGTCCAGGATGATCCGTTCCGGGTTGGCGTCGGTCTGGCGGGTCACGATGCCGCCGCGGGTGGTGCGCACGGACGCGTTCGCGCCGTCGTCACCGAGCACCGGGATCTCGTTGTAGCTGTTGGCCGGGCCCACCGCCACCGGGTTGTTCACCTGGACGCGCATGCCCTCCAGGGACTCGTAGAAGTCGATGCCGTCGGTGGCGGGGTCGAAGGTGCCCGAGGTCTCGACGCTGCCCGTGGCGTCGTTGTCGATCACTGTGGCCGGTGGTACCCGGCCGCCGGTGCCGATGACGGCCACCGCCGGGACGGCCCGGGTGCCCAGTACGGAGACGGACGGTGAAGTGATCTCCGTGGTGGTCAGGTTCGTGCTGCCCGACCCGCCCGGCCGGTACTCCGAGACGGTCCCGCCGACCGCGACCTCCTGGCCGACGGTGGCCGTGGGCGCGCTGGAGGTGTACACGAACAGGCCTTCGGAGGTGGCGTCGTTCGCGTCCGGGCACGGGTCCTGGTACCAGAAGCCGTTGCCCGTCACCGCGGTGACCACACCGCGCACGTCGGACACCGGCTGGCCGTTACGTGGGGAGATGTGCGCGCTGCCCTGGACGTCCCGGATGCGGGTGGTGTAGCCGGCGCAGCCGCCGCCCCCGCCACCCTGGGAGTTCTGCGGGGTGGGGCTGACCTTGGCGAAGTCGCTCGCGTTGTTGTCGCTGTCGGTAGCCGGGTTCGACCTGGTCGCCGAGGTGGTGTTGGACAGGGCCTGGGCCGGGGAGGTCTCGTAGTCGTTCGCGCCGCCGTAGCCGACGAAGTCCTTCACCCCCGGCGCGGTGTCGCAGTTGCCGCCGCAGGTCAGGGCGGTGGTGCTGGTGACGAGCGCGACCTTGCCGGAGGTGGCCGACAGGTTCGTCGTGCCGGTCGCGTCCGGGGTGGGCAGCGCGGCGCCCTGGCTGCCGCCGGAGCCGAGCCTGACCAGATACCTGGCGCCGGGCTGGATCGTGCCGGACAACGCGGTGACGAGATAGTTCGTACCGGACGCGGACGCGTACTGCGTGGACCAGCCGGCAACGCTGACCGCCGTGGTGCCCCGGTTGTACAGCTCCACGAAGTCGTTGAGATACGGCGCGCCGCTGTTGCCGCCGCCGCCGTAAACCTCGCTGATCACCACGTCGGGCGAGGCCGAGAAGGCCGGGGCCGCGACAATCCCGGTGAAGCCGCCGGCCATGGTTACGGCGAGTACGGGCAGCAGCAGGCGCCGCACGAAGGACCGACCACGTGGCGAAGGGCAAGAATGATCCATGAACGGGCTCCTGGCCGACAGTGCGTGGACAGCGACACGAGCCCGTCATCTCTATCGAGTGGACGGTGTTGATTACCATCAGGTAAAGGCGACGGTCGGTGAACGGATGCGTGAATTTCTGACGTGACGGTCAGGCCAGCAGCGGGAGCAGGGCGTGGACGTCGGCGAGCGCGCGGAGCTGGTCGGTGAGGTGGGTGCAGGTCGTCGGCCCGGTCATGGAGGAGCGCAGCCCGTGGCGCAGCCCGGCCAGGCGCTGGCCGAGGACACGGCTGACGCTCGCCCCGGCGGACGGGCACTGCGGGCCCGGCAGGACGCGGGGTGTCGCCTGAGCCGCGCGGACCGTCGCGGTGGCGAGGTCGATCGTGGCGTCGACGGCGTACTCGTGCACGATTGCTTCCGAGCCGTCCAGGTCGCGGTAGATGTCCCGGAAGAACGCGTCCACCACGGCCTCGCCCGGCCGCGGCCCGGGTGTCACGTCGATCCTGCGCCGCCGCCGGACGCTGCCGGGTGGCAGTGGCGGTGCGGCGTGCCAGCCCAGTGGATCACTGTCGTCGTCCAGCCTGGGTGCGTTCGGCCCGTGGCCCATGAGGGCGGACGGATCCTCACGGTTGGCGATGTCCAGCCCGCCGCCGGCCACCCAGCCGGCGCAGACGTCGACCGGGGGCATGCGGACGTCGGTGAACGGCGTTCCGACGATGCGGGCGATCATCGAGCCTGAGATCAGCGTGACCACGGGCACCTCGTCGAGGAGCAGCCCGGGCAGGGTGCCCCCGACGGTCAGCTCGGGCACGGCCCGGTCCAGCGCGGTACGGAAGCCCGAACCGGCCCGGGCGCCCAGCAGCGCGTCACTGCCGGCCACCGCCGGGTCACACTCGATCGCGGTGACCGTCCGGTCGCCGAAATAGTCGATCGTGACCCGGACGCCGGCCTCGGCCACGACCTGGGCGTCGCTGTCCGTTCCCGTCCGCTCCCCGACGGTGCGCAGGTCGCGTGCTCGGCCGACGATCACCACCGGGCTTTCGGTGTCGCCCGGGCACAGGACGTCAACTGTGCTGGTACGACGCACCGAGCCCGGGACACGCGGCGGTGTACCGGTGGTCGGTCCGGCGGGGGAGAGCCACTGGAGAGCAGTCGTCGTCACCCTTCCAAGGGTTACACTCCGAACCGCCGATGGCTCTGTGGCAGCCTGTCCGGAGCAGGGAAGTTGGCAACGTCACGTCCTCCGTGTCATCTCCGCGGTTGCCGGCCTGTTGCTCGATGGTTCTTCGAACCACGGTTCTTCGAACCACCGAGCAGGCCAGGGACCGGGGCTCTCCGGATCCGCCGGGCCCGCCGCCCGCCCGCCTGTCGGCCGGTCCGTCAGGTGGACGGCACCGTCCGCGTCGTCCACGAGAAGACGCCCGGCGTGCGTGGGTTGGCGGTGACCCGCAACCACTGCGTGGCGGTGTCGCCGAAGGTCTCCAGCCGGGTCAGGTTGGGTACTCCGGCGTAGGCGGGTTCCACCTCGTAGATGTGCTCGTCGCCGTGCACGAGCAGGACCGGCTTGCCGTATCCGCGCGACCGTTCGGCGATACGTCGGCGGATCTCGGTGAAGCCCGGGGTCTCGGTGGGCTCGGCCTGCATCAACAGGAGCACGCCGGGAGCGTGGGTGCGCTCGGCGGTGGCAAAAGCGGTGTCGATCCAGTCGAGTGCGGCGGCCCTGCGTGCCTCGAACTCGGCCAGCCGCAGGTCCGGCCGGTCCCCGCCGGGCAGCTGTGACCACGGTGCCAGATCGTTCTCGCTGCCGACGACGTGCACGGTGGCGAAGACGATCCGGTTCCGGGTGAAGAGCACGTTTTCGCGGTACTCGCGGTGGCGTTGGTCGGAGGCCTGTGTCGCCACCCGCAGCTGGTGACGGCCGAGGGTACGGCCCGGTTCCGGGAAGAACGCCCGGCGAACCGCCTCCAGGCGCTCGGTGGGCAGGTATCCGCCGGCGGCCGTACGGTGGCAGTCGGTCCATTCGTTGTCGCCGGGTGTCAGCACGAACGGATCGTCGAACGTGCCGAAGAGCTGTGCCAGATCGGCGAAACGGGCGTCGTCACAGGTGGACGAGCCGTTCTTGACGTCACCGGCGTGCAGCACGAAGCGTATGTCCGCGTCGGCGTTGACGGTGTCGACCAGGCGCGGGAGGACGGCGCGCTGGGCGTCGCCGTAAGGAGTGTCGCCCAGCAGGGCGAAGGTGACCGCGGGCCCGTCGGGGCCGGCAGGGCCGGGGTTGCCGGGGTTGCCGGGCGCGGCGATGGCGGTACCGGCCGGGACGAGTCCCGCGGCCGCAACGGTCGCGGCAAGCGCCACTGCTAACAGGTGTCGTCGCATGCGATGACTCTCGACACCTTCGACCACCGGCCGGTGACGACAGTTCAGCCACCGGGCGACGCCTGGTCGACAAACGCAGTGCGCTGACATCCACGGGCCGCTCGGCACCGGCCCGTGGAAGATGCGGGATCGTTCACGACGGCGTCCACCGGAATGACGGAGGGTTGACCTTTTTCACCGGCTTTCCGGTCGGTGCCCGCCGGCTGCCGATTTTCAGGATCAGGAAGGCGATGGATTCGGCGAGATAGAAGACGAAGAGCGCGGCGAGGACGACGCAGCCGGGAACCAGGACGAAGAGAAAACCGGGAAGGGCGACGGCGACGAGCGCGGCGAGCTGCCCGAACCCCGGGCGCCACAGCGTGGACAGCCCCGATTTCCGGACGCCGGCGAGTCGCACCGCCGCCCACATCAGCCACCGCCGTAAGAAGGCCACATCGAGCTCACGCATTGCCCGGCGGAAGATCCCGTCCGCGTCGGCGCGGTCGAAGTCGCCGGCGTCGGCCAGTTTCCACAGCCAGTCGTGCAGGATGGCCGCCTTGGTGTAACGCCCGTATGTGGGTACCAGCCAGGTGAGGAAGCGTGGGACCGACGCGAAGTCGGTCGTAAACCCCGTCGGCACGGTGAAGACCTGTTTCTTGCCCTCGTAGCTGACGGGTTCCAGCAGGCGCCAACGGATGTCGTCGATCTCTTCGACGGCGATCCTGTCACTGAGAAAGGGCATGTGTCCCTCGTCGTTCGTTCCGCGGCGGTGGGGGCGAGGACGGGCAGGCCCCGGACGATAGCCGGAGCCAGGAGGACGACCGGAGCGAGGGACGGCTGCGGGATCAGGAGGACGGCCGGAGCCGGGCAGGGGAGAGGACCGACTCGTACAGGCGGGCGGTCCGCTCCGCCACGGCCTGCCAGCCGAACTCTGCGACGGCCCGGTCCCGGCCCCGGCGGCCCATCGCGTCCGCGCGCGCCGGGTCGCCCAGCAGCGTGTTGACGGCTTCGGCGAGCGCCGCGGGGTCCTCGGGCGGGACGAGCAGCCCGGTCACACGATCGTCGACGACCTCGGGGATGCCACCGACCCGGGAGGCGACCACGGCCGTCCCGCAGGCCATGGCCTCGAGGTTGACGATCCCCAGCGGCTCGTACACCGACGGGCAGACGAAGACGGCCGCGTGCGTCAGGAGCTGGATGACCTCGGGTTTGGACAGCATCCCCGGGAGCCACACGACGCCCTTGCGGGTGTCGCGCAGCTGGTCGACCTGCGCGGTCACCTCCGCGAGCAGGTCGTCGGTGTCGGGCGCGCCCGCGCAGAGCACGAGCTGGGCCCGCGGGTCGAGCCCGGCCGCCGCCTTCAGCAGCACCGGCAGGCCCTTCTGCCGGGTGATCCGCCCGACGAACACCACCGACGGCTGCTGCGGGTCGACGCCGTGGCGGGCGAGGACGTCGGTGCCCGGATCCGGGGCGTACTCGTCGGTGTCGATCCCGTTGCCGATGACGTGCACCCGGGCCGGGTCGACCGCCGGATAGGCCGACAGGACGTCCGCCCGCATGCCCCCGCTCACCGCGATGACGGCCGCTGCCGACTCGATGGCGACCCGCTCACACCACGATGACAGCGCGTAGCCGCCACCGAGCTGCTCGGCCTTCCACGGCCGCAGCGGCTCAAGGGAGTGCGAGGTCATCACGTGCGGGATCCCGTACAGCAGGGACGCCAGGTGCCCGCCGAGGTTGGCGTACCAGGTGTGCGAGTGCACCAGGTCGGCGCCCGCGACGGCGGCGGTGGCGGACAGGTCGGCCGACACCGTCCGCAGCGCCTCCCCGGCGTCCGCGAGCAGGTCCCAGGGCCGGTGCGCGCGCACCGCGATGCCGTCCGGGCTCGGCCGGTCGGCGCCCTGGCAGTGCACGGCCAGGTCCACCAGGTGGGCCAGCTCGCGGGCGAGGTACTCGACGTGCACCCCCGCGCCGCCGTAGACCTCCGGTGGGTACTCCCTGGTCAGCAGTGAAACGCGCATGCCCGCCCTTGTGGTTGGTGACCTGTGGTTGGTGATCGCCGGGCCGGCGCCTGGAGCCCGGCTGGAGCCCGGCCGGAGCCGGCCGGAGCTGGCTGAGGCCCGCGGAGCCGGCTGAAGCCTGGGGCCCCGTTCGGAGCCCGGCCCGCCAGCCCACCGTCGACGGGCCCGGCCCGGCTGTCAGCAGGTGATCGTGACGCCCTTCCCGACGACGGTCACGCCCTCCGGGCTCACGGCGAACCCGCGGGCGCGGTCGTGCTCCTTGTCCACCCCGACCTCGGCGCCCTCGGGCACGATCACGTTCTTGTCGAGGACGGCGTCGCGGACCACGGCCCGTCGTCCGATCACCGTGTTGTGCATGACGACCGCGTTCTCGACCTGCGCCCACGAGTTCACCCGCACGCCCGGCGACAGCACCGAGTGGCGCACCAGGCCGCCAGAAATGATCACGCCGTTGCTGACGATGCTGTTGACGGCCGTGCCGGTCCGGTCCGGGTGCTCGTGGACGAACTTCGCCGGCGGCAGGGACGGGACGTTGGTCAGGATGGGCCAGTTCCGGTTGTACAGGTTGAACACCGGGTCGACCGCGCACAGGTCCATCTGCGCGTCGAAGTAGGAGTCCAGGGTGCCGACGTCACGCCAGTAGCCGCGGTCCCGGTCGTTGGCTCCGGGAACGTCGTTGGCGGAGAAGTCGTAGACATGCGCCATGCCGGCCTTGGCGAGCATCGGGATGATGTTCCCGCCCATGTCGTGGACGCTGGTGTCGTCGTCCGCGTCGGCCCGCAGCGCGTCTATCAGGACGTCCGTCGAGAAGACGTAGTTGCCCATGGACGCGTACGTCTGCTCGGGGCTGTCCGGCAGGCCGGGCGGGTCGGCGGGCTTCTCCAGGAAGGCGTCGATGGTGTAACCGTCCGCGCCGGGGCGGATCACGCCGAGCTGCGTGCCGTCGGCCCGCGGGACGCGCAGGCCGGCGACGGTGACGCCGGCTCCGCTGGTCAGGTGCTGGTCGACCATCTGCCGCGGGTCCATCCGGTAGACGTGGTCGGCGCCGAAGACGACCACGATGTCCGGCTGGTCGTCGTAGACGAGGTTGAGGGACTGGTGGATGGCGTCCGCGGACCCGGTGTACCAGCGGGGGCCGAGCCGCTGCTGGGCCGGTACCGGGGTGATGTAGTTGCCGAGCAGGTTGCTCATCCGCCAGGTGGTGGTGATGTGGCGGTCCAGGCTGTGGCTCTTGTACTGGGTGAGCACGCAGATCCGCAGGTAGCCGGCGTTGGCCAGGTTCGACAGGACGAAGTCGATCAGCCGGTAGAGGCCGCCGAAGGGGACGGCCGGCTTGGCCCGGTCGGCGGTGAGTGGCGCGAGCCGCTTGCCCTCACCTCCGGCCAGCACGACACCCAGCACTCGTGGTCGTGGTCGTGACATCCCAGACCTCCAGGGTGACGCCGATGCTTGTAACTGCTTGGTTGCTAATGGTTCAGATAGCACAGTGTGATTGCGGTGAGTGACTGCGCTGTGTCGTCATCGACCGGTCGGGCGCGACCGCGTTCGGCCAGGCCGACAATGCCGAAGCCTAACAGCGGGTAGTGGAATTCGGGCTCCGGACCGTAAATCCGCGACGACCTGCCACCGCCGGGTTTACCGCCGCCCGGTAGCCGGACCGCCCGGCGGGGCGGACTGCCACCCGGCGCATCACCCTCTGTTTACCGCAGCCCCGATAGCCGGGCCGCCCCCGGCGCCCGTGACAAGGATCATCCCGCTGGACGCCGGGACACGGGCCTGTTGCCGGCGTCCATCCAGGTGGCCGGGCTGCCCGTGCGCCAGGTCGTCTCAGGTGCCGGGCCGCCCGCGGCATGCTCCGGTTCCGGCGGCGCCCTGGCCGCCTGCGGACGGTCGCAGGTGGCTGCTGTCGGTTGAAAAGGACGGCCGGTTGGA
>NZ_CAKKTL010000062.1:0-5302 GCF_920664355.1 Protofrankia sp. CiP1_Cm_nod2 | reverse complement strand
AGCCGGCAGCTGAAAACTGGCAGCTGAAAAGTGGAAAGAAGCTGAAAAATGGAAGAAGGCCTCCCGGCGACGCGAAAAGCGCTTTTCGCGTCGCCGGGAGGCCCGTGCCCCGGTCCTGTTCCGGAGATGCTGTGCGGTGATTACTTTATGCGGCTGGCCTGGTCAGGTCGTAGACGGTCGTGCCGCCGATCGTGGTCGTGGTGAAGGTCTGCCGGACCCATGTGGTGATCGCGCTGGCGGTGCCGCCGGAGCCGCCACCGCGGCCCATGCCACCGCCGGCGAGGAAGTAATGGATCTTTCCGGCTTCGACGTACTCCTGGAACTGGGCCAGCGAGGGGGCCGGGTCGGTCCCGTTGAAGCCGCCGATGGCCATCACCGGTGCACGGGTGGCGAGCTGGACGCCGGCGGCGGAGTTGGATCCGATGGTGGCCGCGACCCAGGTGTAGCGCTCGGCGTTCTGGGTGAGCGCGGTCACCAGTTCGGCGTTCGGCGTCCCGGCGTCGAGCAGGCCCCCGAGGCCTCTGCCCCGGCCGAACATCGCCGCACCCTGCTGGCCGAAGCCGCCACCCAGGCCCGTCGCACCCCCCTGGCCCGTCGTGCCGCCCTGGCCTCCCGTCGTGCCGCCCTGGCCTGTTGTGCCGCCTGGTGGCATCCCCTGCGGGACGCCCCCGCCCGGACCGTTCATCCGGACGCCGCCACCGAAGCCTCCCCCGCCGAAACCTCCGCCGCGAGGGCCGCCGCCGAAGCCGCTGGTGGGCCCCGCCGACGGGAGGGCGCCGGTGTGGGGGGTGGCGGCCGTCTCGGCCGCGTAGGCCGCGGGCCCGATCAGCGTCACCAGGATGCCGGCGGCGGCCAGCACCGTCGCGGCGCGACGTGCCGGACGCGCGGGAAGCACCAGCGTGAGGATCAGCGTGACGATCGCCACGGCACCGACAGCGATCACGAGCGCTCGCAGCCACGGCTGCCAGTCGGGCGTCCGGTGCAGCAGGACGTACGACCACGCCGTCGTGGCGGTGACCGCGGCCGCCAGGACCAGGCAGGACCCGAGCCGGTCGCGTTCGCGCCACAGGTGGACGCCGCCGATGCCGACGACGGCCGCGGCCGCCGGCGCGAGCGCGATCGTGTAGTAGGGGTGGATGATCCCTTTGGCGAGGCTCAGGGTGACGCCGGTGACGACCAGCCAGCCGCCCCAGAGCAGCAGCGCGGCCCTGGTCCGGTCGGTGCGTGGGGCGCGCCCGCGCATCGCGATCACGGCCACCATGATGATCAGTGCCGCGGGGATGAGCCAGGAGATCTGCCCGCCCATCTCCGTGTTGAACATCCTGGTCAGGCCGGTCTCCCCCCAGCGGCCGCCGGTGCCGCCGCCTCCGCCGACGCTGCCGGCCTCGTTGCCGTTGAGCCGTCCGAAGCCGTTGTAGCCGAAGATGAGGTTGAGGATGCTGTTGTTCTGCGAGCCGCCGACGTAGGGCCGGGAGCCCTTCGGCCACAGCTCCACGGCCGCCACCCACCAGCCGGCGGCGACGAACATCGCCACCCCGGACAGCAACAGCCGACCGATCCTGCGCCGCAGCGATATCGGCGCGGCCAGCAGGTAGGTGGCCGCGAAGACCGGCACGACCAGGAACGCCTGCATCATCTTCGCGAGGAAGCCGAACCCGACGAAGACCCCCGCCCAGACCAGCCATCTGGCGCTGCCCGTCTCCGCCGCCCGGACGGTCGCGTAGGCGCCGAGGAGCAGCAGCAGGACGAGCAGCGCGTCGGGGTTGTTGAACCGGAACATCAGCACCGCGGCCGGTGTCAGCGCGAACACGGCCGCGGACAGCAGCGCCGCGGCCGGGGAGAACCAGCGCCGGACGGTCACGTACAGCACCCCGACGGCGGCGACACCTTCCAGCGCCTGCGGGACGAGCACGCTCCACGAGCTCAGCCCGAAGATACGCACCGAGATGTCCATCACCCACAGTGATGCCGGTGGCTTGTCCACGGTGATGAAGTTCGCGGCGTCCGAGGAGCCGAAGAAGAACGCCGTCAGGTTCGACGACCCTGCCTGGACGGCGGCGCTGTAGAAACTGTTCGCCCAGCCGGAGGCGCCGAGCCCCCAGATGTAGAGCACGGCCGTCCCGGCCAGCAGGGCGAGCAGCGCGGGACGCACCCATGCCGGATCGCTCTCCCGGCCGCGCAGGAGGCTTCGCGCCCACCGGCCCCCCGCCCGGGAACCGGCGCCGGGGCGGCCGGGTGCCGCGGCCGGGGCGGGCGGAATGCCCGCCCGCTCGGGAACGGTCGTGGTCATGGCCGGATCCTCGCCGTCGGTCCGGGCTGCTGTCGAAGGTCGGGAGCCACCGTCATGGGACCTGATAGTGGGGTTTCAGCCTGACGCTGACCTGATGCGAGCCTGGGAGCCGACTGAGAGCCTGTCCAGGTCCGCCCAGGTCAGGTTTGCTCAGTTCCAGGCGGCCGGCCGCTGGACGGGCGAGACGATGTGGCCCGGGGTGCCGAGCCAGGCTTCCTGGCCGTGTGGGGTGACGGTCATGCCGAAGCGGTGGAACCTCGGCCTACCAGCCTTGATCCACCACTGGTAGGCGGCCTCCAGCTCCTCCCACAACCGGCGTGGCCCGCACTGGAGGACTTCGTATCCCTGGTCCTCCGGGTCGTCCGCGAAGGAGGCCCACAATCGGGACCGTGCGTGTGACAAGCGGAGAAAGACGATCCCGGTATCAGGATCGGTAGCGGTTCCCGCGATCATGCCGGGACACGCCAGCCCAAGGGCGAAACCCGCGTCGTAGTTCTCGAACACCTCGCGTGGACGAACGGACGTGAAACTGATCTGGCGGTTGTCCTCGTGTGTCCACCACAGCGGAGCGTCGTCACGATGGCTGCGTATCTTCATGAGCCGCGAGTGCAAAGATGCCCATCCGCCCCCTCCTGCCGTGGGCGGTTCGCCATGGGCGAAGAAAATCGGTAGCGGGTCACAGCGGTCGGTAGGCATCCCGGCGGTGCTCGAGGCGGAGGACGACGACGTCGTGCTTGTCGTCATTGATCCGATAGAGGATGCGATAGGTGCCTCGGCGGGCCGCCCATATTCCTTCGAGATCGAAGCGCAGGGGTTTGCCTGCTCTGCGTGGAGCTTCGACCAGAGCGGTGGTGAGAAACTCCACGGCCGCGGTCGCGACGGCTTCGGGCAGTTGGTCGGTAAACGCGCGTCGGGCTGGTGGGGTGAGGACGAGCTCGTAGTCGTCGCCGTTCACCTGAGCAGGTCGCGTACGGCCGCTGTGCCGCGCAGGACGTCGCCGCTGGCGTAGGCCCGGTCGGCCTCGCGGATGTCGGCCAGTGCCTGTGAGTCGCGCAGGACGTCGATGGTCTCTTCCAGTTGGGCGAGGTCTTCGGGGCTGATCAGCACGGCGGCGGCGTGGCCGTTACGGGTCAGCACGATCCGTTCGTGCTGGTGTTCGACCCGATCAACGAACTCGGACAGGTGGTCACGGACCATACGGAGAGACTCGATCGTCATGGCCACAATTGTGGCTCATTGATCGTCCGATGTCCACTCCGCTCCCCGTCCCTGGCAACGGTCGTGGGCCTCTCCACAGCCCCGCGAGTCGCCGAAGCTTCCGTCCTGGAGGTGGTGGTTCGCTGGGAACCTGACGGGCTCGTGCGGACATTACGAGGTATGAGAGCGATCGATGACGCCTGAGCCGGCTGATGACGGTGAGCTGCTTGCGCGGGCCCGGTCCGGGGACGGGACGGCGTTCGGGCTTTTGTTCCGCGCGCACTCCAGCGCCGTCTACACCTACTGCTTCCGCCGGCTCGGTTCGTGGAGCGGTGCGGAGGACGCGACGTCCGTGGTCTTCCTGGAGGCGTGGCGGCGGCGGGCCGACGCGGTTGCTCTCTCCGGCTCGTTGCGCCCGTGGCTGCTCGGGGTGGCGACGAACGTGGTGCGCAACCAGACGCGGGCCACTCGTCGTTACGACGCGGCGCTGTACCGACTGCCGCCCCCGGATGTGGAGCCCGATCCCGCCGACGAGGTGGTGGCACGGCTCGACGACGAGCAACGGATGCAGGACATTCTGCGTGAGCTCGCGGTCCTGAACCGTGGTGAGCGGGATGTCGTCGCCCTGGTGGCGATGGCCGGTCTGAGTTATGCAGAAGCCGCGGTCGCTCTGGGCGTTCCGGTGGGAACGGTCCGGTCGCGGCTGGCCCGTGCCCGCGCCCGGCTCGCGAAGACCCGGGCCGCGGGGACGGGCGCGTTCCAGGAATCCGTTGACACGGCGACACCGGTCACAGGCCGACACGGTCGGGAAGGGGCGTGACATGTCCGATCTGGATTTTCCGTGGCTTCCGCCGCAACGGGCCATCCCGGCGGAGCGGCTGGCACAGCGCCAGGAACTGCTCGAACGCCACGTCGCGGCGACTTCCGAGCCGGCCCGGAGGCCGTGGTGGCGGCGAAAGCTGATAGTCGTTCCGGCTGTGGCCGTGGTGGCTGTTCTTGGGACGGCCGCCGGCCGAGGACTGCTTCCTGGTGATGTGGCGACCCAGGCTATGACGGTGTCATGTTATAAGACGGTGAGTCTTCACGGTGACACGGACATTGTCGGCGGCGGGGTGACGGACCCAGTAGAATCCTGCCGGCAGGTGTGGCGGTCCACCGGAATGAAAGCACCGTCAGAAATCGTCGCCTGCCTTACCTCGGGTGGGGCTGTCGCGGTGTTTCCGTCGAAAAACGCCTGCCGCACGCTGGGGCTGCGGCCGTTCATGGGAGTGTCTGATTCCGCGCGCAGCTTCGCCGCTTTCCAGAATGACGTGGTGACCGCGGTACGGGCGGATCACTGCCGCCCCCGCAGCGAGATCATCAGTATAGTCCGGCAGAAGTTGGATTCCTACGGCCTACAGTCCTGGCGGATCGACGACAGCGGCTTCGGCCAGCCGTGGGCCGTGGGCCGGCCCTGCGCCAGCCTTTCCTTCAACCACGACCAGTCGACCGTGATCATAGTGCCGCACACGGAATGATGCTGACAGATGCGGTGACCGTCTCGACGCAAGAACGGTCACCGCATCTGTCCAGGAATCTGGTTTTCAGTTTTTTGATGAACGAGACCGGTTGCTGGGGGAAATTACCGGATGACGTGTATGCCGTCGACGAGGAGATCAGTCGACGAAGAGGTCGGTGCGGGCTGAGACACGCTGGGTGCCGAAGGCCACCGGGGACGCGTTGACGACGAGCGGCGGGCCGCCGCGGCCGGGGCCACCGCCGGCAGGCGGGCCGCCGGGCCCGGGCCTGCCGCCGGCACCTGGGCCGGTCGGGGGG
>NZ_CAKKTL010000061.1:0-24875 GCF_920664355.1 Protofrankia sp. CiP1_Cm_nod2 | reverse complement strand
ATTCGGCTGGGTGACTGCTCGGTGTCATAGGCGACAATATCCATGGGTGGCGCCCAGATAGGATCTACTTGTGAACCCGACCGGGAAACCACATTGGGTAGTATGCTGGCTCTTCGCAGCTCGCTGGAACATATAATCAGACGACTACAGAACTGGCGAGTGCACGGTGACGGTCTGCGGCCCAGCCGCCTCGCCGCGGGCGCGGTCGGCGTGGCGCTCGTCGCCGAAGAGCCAGGTCAGGGCCCTGTCGGTACCCAAGCCGCGAGGCTGGCAGACGGCTCGCGGCTGCACTGGGCCACCACTGGCCACAACTCCTGGTGATCGGATGAACACAGCTTCCAGTGCACTGCGAGGAGCCAGTATGCTGGACATCGTCCCATGAGCCGGGCGCATAGTACTTCGCCGAGGCGCGGGAGCACGGCGTCGAGATCGTGTTCTGTACAACGTAGCGGGAACGTCCAATGGACCTGATATGACCGAACAGCAGCAAGGCCTACACAGGCTGAATCTGCTCTATGCCGCTGCCGGGTGCCTCGGTGGTTCCCTGGACGTCGATCGCACAGCTCAGGACTTGGCCGATGTCCTCGTCCCCGCTTTGGGTGATATCGCCACGGTCGACCTCGCCGAGGCCGTCCGGGCTGGGGATGAACCCCCAAAAATGCTCGGTGGCGGGCAGTTGCATCTTCGCCGCGTCGCCGCGGTCCGCGACAGCGGCTGCTGGCCTCCCGGATTTATCCTGGCGGGCATACCGATCCCGCCGTTACCGGACGGGTTTGAGATCCGGAATCTTCAGCGCGGCAAGACTATGATGGCCTTCACCCGTGCGGCGGCAGTTCCCGCCGCGGGCGATTTCGCGGATGTGATGATCCCGCCGGACGCGCATTCCGGGATGGGCGCGCCCCTGTACGCCCGCGGCCTCCTGCTCGGGCTCGTCACCGTGTGGCGGACCGGCTCCGCCCCCGTCTTCGATCGGGAGGACCGCAAGCTCCTGCTGGAGATCGCCTCCCGGGCCGCGCTCGGCGTGGACAACGCCCGCCGGTACACCCGCGAGCGCCGCGCGGCCGTCGCCCTGCAGCGGGGCCTCCTCCCCCGGGCCGGCACCGACACCCTGGCGGCCCAGACAGCCGGTGTCTACCTTCCGGCCGGTCGAGGATGCGAGGTGAGCGGCGACTGGTACGACGTCATCCCCCTGTCGTCGCTGCGCGTGGCCTTCGTCGTCGGTGACGTCATCGGCCACGGCCTGTCCGCCACCGCCACCATGGGCCGGCTGCGCACCGCCGTCCAAACCCTGGCCGACCTCGACCTCGACCCTGACGAACTCCTCACTCACCTCGACGACCTCGTGCAGCGGCTCGCCCACGAGGCCGACCCGTCCCGGGGGGATCCGGTGGGCGCGACCTGCGCCTACGCCGTCTACAACCCGATCACCGGCTGCTGCGCGATCGCCAGCGCCGGACATCCACCCCCCGCTGTGGTGACACCGGACGGAACCGTCGACTTCATCGACGTTAGCCCCGGCCCGCCGCTCGGCGTGGGCGGTATGCCGTTCGAGATCACCGAGATCGACCTGAAACCCGGCAGCGTGCTGGCCCTGTACACCGACGGCCTGCTCAACCGGCGCAACCGCGACGTCACCCAGGGGATGGAATGGCTCCATGACCGCATGGCCGCGGCCTGCGACACAGACCGGCCCCTGGAGGACATCGGCCACGCTCTGCTCGGCGACACATCGTCAACCCCGCCCACCGACGACATCGTCGTGCTGCTCGCCCGCACCCGCACCCTGGCGGCCGAGGCCACCGTCGACTGGGAGTTCCCCGCCGACCCGGCCGTAGTCGCCCAGGCCCGAAACCTGACGACCCGGCAGCTCGCCACCTGGAACCTCGACGATCTGGCCTTCACCACCGAACTGGTCGTCAGCGAGTTGGTCACCAACGCCATCCGCTATGCCCACGGCCCGATCAAGGTGCGGCTCATCCGCGGCGATCGCCTCGTGTGCGAGGTTTCGGATGCCAGCAACACCCAGCCGCGCCTGCGCCGCGCCCATACCACGGATGAAGGAGGCCGTGGCCTGTTCCTCGTGGCCCAGCTGACCCGGCGTTGGGGCAGCCGCTACGGCCGCTTGGGTAAGACCATCTGGACCGAACAACCGACACATGAGGTGCGCAGATAGTAAACGGTATAAACGACGATAGATTTCTGCCGCCTCATCCTGAGGAGCCCGTTGGTGCCCAAAGCATGTCTGTGGGCCCTAGCCAGGACTTCTACATCACCCGATGATCAATGGCCATCTGCCGAAGACCGGAGGGACTGGTTGGGTAGGGAGCTGGCACGGTGACGTGTGACCGCTCCGTTTCCAGCTCCCTACCGTCGATCTATGCATGTGGTTCTCCCGTATACAGCTCACCGACATCTTTCACCGCCGGCACTCGGTAATCTCCAGGGGAGATTCGGTCGGGGAGCAAGCACGGTCCCATCGAGGTTGAACAGCCCGAGGGGATCGGGTGAGGCGTAGGCCCCCACCCGCCAACCCCACGCCCGGCTGCGTTTGTGACGGTGCACCACGAAGATCGCAAGCCGGTGCACGGCGTAGGTCTGCATCTTGTCGAACACGAAGGCGGAGTTTCCGTAGCAGAAGTGCCCGGCCCAGCCGCGCAGGAAGGCGTTCACCTGCCGAACGACGGTGGTGACTGTGGGACTCCAAAATCTGGGTTTTGGCCTGTGAGCAGGTCTTTTGGTGTCCATTCACGGGTAAGGCTGTGATTGTGTGGCAAGACGGTCACTGGAGTGGGTAGCCAGGGGTCACCGCAAGTGCGGCGTGGATGGCGTCGATCCCGCGGATACCGTGGTCACGGGCGCTGACCAGATAGGAACGCACGCGGCAGTACCGGCGCAGGGGGCCGAGGTGTGCCAGTAGCCGGCACGGCCTGATGCCGTTTCGGGCCTCTCAGGGCCTGCTCCGCGGCGTTGTTGGTCCAGGGGACAGCGACGTTCTTCGCGAACAGCCAGACCTGTTCGGCCTTGGCGGCCAGCCGGCGGGCCACCGTCGCGGAGCGGGCGTTCACCGGGGCATACCAGACCAGCCCCGGCTCGGCCGAGCGGACCGTGACCACATTCGGGGGAGCCGGACAGCGGATTCCCGTCGGCATCGACGTCCGTGCGGAGCACGGTGACCGGGGTCTCGTCGACGCACAGCACCGGCGCGGCCCGCAACGCCCGCCGTCCTCATCGTCTGATCGAACCCGGCAGCATCCAGCGTTTCGGCGAGCCGGGCGTGGGCACGAACGACGAACCCGGTCGACACCGGCGCCCCCACCAGCGCCTCCAGGAGTATCGCGGTCCGCTCGACCGGAACGGTGCCCTCCGAGGCCAGCAGCACCACCGCGGCGGCGTTCACGTTCGGCCCGTAGAACCACCGACCCGGCCCGGGCGTGCGGCACGGCCGCGGTGGTGACTGCGCGACAGCGCGGGCAGCGCCGCCGCGGCAGCCGCCAGTGCACCGTTTCCAGCCGCACCGGCGGGATGTCCCACACCTGCTCCCGGCCCTCCCCCACCCCCGGCACCGCCGACAGATCCTGATGGCAGGCCGAGCACTCCGCCGGCGGATCGGCCTGCTCGGTCCGGTCCGGCTCCGCGGTCGGTGTCAGCCCCGCCCCGGCATGCCCCGCCCCGGCATGCCCCGGCTGACCGCCTGGCCGGCGGTCTTTCGACCGTTCCCGCTGGGAAGCAGCCCGGGCCGCTTTCCGTTGCGCTTTCGCCGCGATCGGATCCTTCGACGGTGGAGTCGAGGAGTTACCGCTGTTCATCCACAGCCGGCGTTCCGGCTCGGCGATCCGTACTTCCAGCTGGGCGGCTCACCGCTCCCACGCGGCGGCCAGCCGCTCCCGTACGGCACGCTCCGCGGCCAGTTCCGCCCGATGCCGCTCGTCCGCAGTCTCGATCACCTGCCGCAGCCGGGCGTTCGCCTCCCGGAGAACCTCCACCTCCGACGGCGACGGTGAGGACCCAGGCGGCGCAGCAGACACGAACCACGATCATCGCCGTCACGGCTGGCAGATCAAGCACCAAATCCGGGTGTCGCCCCAACGCTTCCACACGGCTCAGCGGCCCACCGACGCGACCCCTGAATGGACACGTCTGATCCACTCGACGAGGTGGCAGCCCTGGTCATCCGGGGACTTCGCCGCCGGCCTTCGTGAATTTGGACGACAGTTTGGTTCCTCGTGGCCGACGCAGCCCCTACCGACATCCGGCCACGAGGAGATCGAGGTACCCCGCGGGACACCGAGCCTCGTCACGGCCCCGCGGCCTGCCTTATGGGAGATCTCATCGCTTCGGTGGGCGCCCCAGTCGCCGACGCCAGTCGTGTGCTCCGAGCAGGCGGACCATTCTGGCCTGCAGCTCGCTGTTCTTCTTCTTGTACGGATACCAGTGCGGCTCCGACTTCAGGCGGACCTTCTCGGAGACCACGGACTTTTGACGGCAGTACTTGAGGATGCCGGCAGCTCCACCCGACCGTGTTCCGACACCGGAGGTCTTCCAACCACTCATCGGCAGAGGCAGCTGGAACGTACTGATCATGACATTATTGATGTTGATGGCGCCGGCCTCGATCTGTCGCGCAACACGGTCGGCGCGCTTGCGGTCCTTGCTCCAGACACTCGACGACAGCCCGTAAGGCGAGTCATTCGCGAGCCGGATGGCCTCCTTTTCGTCCGCCACCTTCATGATCGGCAGAGTTGGACCGAAGGTCTCGTCCCGCATGCACTGCATCGAGTGGTCGACGTCGACGAGAACGGTCGGCTCGAAGAAGAAGCCGGTGGCCCCGCGCTTGCCGCCCGTGAGGGCCTTGGCTCCCTTGCGCACGGCGTCCTCGACGTGGCTCTCAACGATGGCCAGCTGGTTGGCGTTCTCCATCGAGCCGATGTCGGTCTGGTAACTACCGTCGGGGTCCATGCCCTGTCGCAGGGTCTTGACCTTCCGTGTCACCTTTTCGACGAACGCGTCGTACACGGGCTCCTCGACGTAGCAGCGCTCGACGGAAATGCAGATCTGACCCGAGTTCCACATCGCACCCCAAGCGGCCGCGCTGGTGGCACGTTCAAGGTCGGCGTCGGAAAGCACGACCATCGCATCCTTGCCTCCGAGCTCAAGGCTGCAGGGAATGAGACGATCCCCAGCCCTTGCCGCGATCTTGCGACCGGTCCTGGTGGAACCCGTGAAGGCGACCATGTCGACTTCCTCCACGACCGCCGCTCCAGTCCCGGGCCCACCTGTGATGTTCGCGAGGATTGGGGGGGCATGTACCTCCTCGAGCCAGCCGCGGGTTGCTTCCGCCCAGGTCAGAGGCGTGAACTCCGATGGCTTGAACAGGACTGCGCAACCGGCCATGAGCGCGGGTACGCCGTCGAGCATGGGGCCACCCAGTGGCCCGTTCCAAGGGGTGAGCATTCCGACGAGCTGGTACGGGCGCGCGAAAACTCTCAGGTTCTTCGTCATACCGGCAGCACCCCAGGACTTCACCTTGCGGTCGGCGAGGAATTCCTTGGCGTGCTTGCCGTAGTAGTTGATGAGGTCCACCGCCATAGCAACCTCGAGGCCCGCGTCGCCCCAGGACTTACCAGTCTCCTCCTGCATGAGGCCGACAAGGTGTTTCTCGTTGTCCAGGATCCAGTCGAGGAAGCGAAACATGTGCTTGGCGCGACCATCAGGACCCAAGTCCTCCCACGCCGGCTGCGCCTCCCGTAACCTTTTTGCGGCTGCGGCTACGCCTTCCGGACCTTCATCGGGGACCGACGCGATGAGCCGCCCGTCTGCGGGGCAGCGCACCTCGATCAGGGCAGGTCCCGTCGTGCCCTGCTCTTGTGCCTGCTCTTGTACCTGCGCTGTCATGACAGTCCTTCTCCGTGAGACCACTGACGTGACCCCAGCACGCTTCTCGGGCGAGAATCTAAGTTGCATTCAACGACTAGTGCAGCGGTTGACCTCGTCATGCAGGTGGGTCCGGTCTCCAGGCGACCGCCAGCAGCACGGCGGCGCCGGCCAGCCCGAGCCCAGCCGACACGAGCAGGCCGAGCCCGCCGTCCAGCTCGTCAGCAAACCCCAGCAGCTGGTCCACCGACACCTCACCGGGCCCCAAGGCTCCCAGCGCCGCTGTGACGACGGCGAGCACCGCGACGTACTCCCAGCCCTGGCCTGGCTTGAAGATGAAGAACCCGTTGCGCCGGTGTGCGGTTACGAATGCCACCGTCATCACGCCGATCACCGCTGCGCACGAGAGCGTCGTCAGCAGGCCCAGAAGGAGCGCTGCACCTGACGCCAACTCGATCGAGCCGCTGGCCAGCGCATGCACCCGTGGAGGGCGCAGGCCCATGCTGCCGAACCAGCGAGCAGTGCCGTCAACACCACCCGGCCCGAACAGGTGATTCCACCCGTGCGCGAGCATCACCCCTCCCAGCGTCGTCCGGAACAGCAGTGCCGCAAGGTCGACTCCATCCACCAGACCTTCTTTCCGTCTCGTCCGCGAGACTCAGACGACGTCAGCCGAATGTGCCGCCACCAGCAGTTCCGCCCACGTGGCGATCTTCGCGCGCGGCCGCTCACGCTCGGCCCCCCGGGCGATCTCGGCCGCATCGATCGCACCCCATCCGGAGCAGTCGACGAACGCCACCTTGCGCCCGCGAAGCAGTGTCGTGACGTCGGAGAGCTGGGAGGACCCGGCTGTCAGAAAGGCTGCGTCGCTGAGCAACCGCTGTACGACCACCTCGGCATCGGACTTGTTTGTGCCGAGGACACCGACGGGGCCGCGCCCGATCCAGCCGGCAACGTACTCACCGGGAGGCGACGCGCCGTCGCGCGACACCCGCCCGTCGACGGAGGGAACCGTGCCGCGCTCCTCGTCGAACGGGACACCCGAGACAGCCACACCGCGATAGCCGATCGAGCGGAGAAGCAGTTGGACCGGGATCTCGGCGCACCGCCCGGTCGAGACGACGGCGCCAGCGCCGGAGAGAGTCGTCTCCTCCAGCACGACCGCCTGCAAGGCGCCCTCGCCCCTGAGCTCGACAGGGCGCGTCCAGAACCGAATGTGCAGCGACCGGGCCGCTGCGGACCTCGGGCGGCCGGACCACTCCCGGAGGATCGTGAGGTTGCGCTGCACGTCGGGGTTGTCGGCGCAGCGTGCAGCGGTGACATCGTCGAGCTCGAGCTGTGCCGGGTCGACGACGACGTCGACACCCTCGAGGTTGCCGAGTTCCCTGAGCTCCTTGCTCGTGAAGCTCGCGTGGGCCGGACCGCGACGACCGAGCAGATGCACCTCGCGGACCTTGCTCGCTGCCAAAACGTCCAGCACCGGGTCGGGGATGTCAGTACGGCGAAGGGCCCCGGCGTCCTTCAGGAGCATTCGCGTGACATCAATGGCCACGTTCCCGACGCCGACGACGGCCACAGCCTCCGCGTCAAGGCGGAAGGTGTCGGCGGGAACGTCAGGGTGCCCCGAGTACCAGTGCACGAAGTGCGTGGCGGAGGCCGAGCCTGGGAGGGCTTCACCTGGGACGCCGAGCCTGCGGTCCGTGGATGCTCCGAACGCATAGACCACGGCGTGGTAGCGGGCGCGGAGTTCCTCCACCGTGAGGTCCTTGCCGATAACGACACTGCCGAAGAAGCGGACCCGGTCGTCGTCGAGGGTGCGTTGTAGCACCTTCGTGAGCGACTTCATCTTGAGATGATCAGGAGCCACGCCGTAGCGCAGCAGGCCGAAGGGGGTGGGTAGGCGATCGAAGACGTCGACCTCGACCGGCACGTCCCGCTGGAACAGGAGGGCGTCCGCGGTGTAGAGGCCGGCAGGCCCTGCACCGACGACGGCCACCCTGAGCGCCTTGCCCATCACCTCAGCTCCTTTCCGCTGCCCAAAGACCCTTGCAGCATCGATTCAACTATGGTTTAGATTTGTCTCCAGAACAAGCCCCGCAGCCGAGGGGCCGTGCCGCAAGGAGCCGTATGCGAGACGCCGTCGTCGTCGAAGCCGTCCGTACGCCGCTGGGCAAGCGCGGAGGGGGGCTGGCCGATGTGCACCCGGCGGACCTCAGCGCCACGGTGCTGCGCGAGCTCGCCGGACGCGCCGATCTCGACCCCGCGCTCGTCGACGACGTGGTCTGGGGATGCGTCGGGCAGGTCGGAGAGCAAACCGGAGACATCGCCCGCACAGCCGCGTTGTCGGCAGGTTGGCCCGAGCACGTGCCAGGTGTGACGGTCGACCGTGCCTGCGGGAGTTCGCAGCAGGCACTCAGCTTCGCCGCGGCTGGGGTGATCGCCGGCCACTACGACGTGGCCGTCGCCGGTGGCGTGGAGTCCATGTCGCGCATCCCCATGGGCCTGGCGTTCACCATCGGGGGAGACCCGTACGGCGGTACGGGTTGGCAGGAGCGCTTCGGCGCCACGCCGCATCAGGGCCTCGGGGCGGAGCTCATCGCCGAGCGATGGGGACTCAGCCGCAACGACCTCGACCGATACGCGCTCGAGTCCCACGCCCGGGCCGCCGCCGCCTTGGACTCTGGGGCGTTCGACAGGGAGATCGTGGCGGTAGGTGGCTTGGAGCGGGATGAGGGCGTCCGGCGCGGTGGAACGCTCGATACTCTGGCAGCACTCAGGACGGCCTTCAAGGAGGAGGGCGTGGTCACAGCAGGCAACTCGTCCCAGATCACCGACGGTGCGGCCGCCCTGCTCGTGACCACCAGCGAGATCGCTCGCCACCACGGCTGGGAGCCACTGGCGCGCGTTCACACGTCGGTCGTGATCGGTGACGACCCGGTCGTCATGCTGACGGGGCCGATCCCTGCCACCCGCAAGGCTCTGCAGCGTGCGCACCTCAAGGTGGATGACATCGGCGCCTTCGAGGTCAACGAAGCCTTCGCTTCGGTGCCGTTGGCCTGGCTGGCCGAGATCGGAGCGGACGCCGCGATCGTGAACCCCCGCGGGGGCGCGATCGCGCTCGGGCACCCGGTCGGCGGGTCAGGCGCCCGGATCACGACCACGCTGCTGCACCACATGCGCGACAACCGCATCCGCTACGGCTTGCAGACCATGTGCGAGGGCGGCGGTCAAGCCAATGCGACCATCTTCGAACTGCTGTGAGGAGCACGATGCCTGAGGTGAGTGACCCCGGCAAAGTGCTGGTCTCCAGCCACGACCATGTCGTCGTGATCACGCTCAACCGCCCCGACGCCCGCAACGCGGTCGACCACGATGTCTGCCTGCTGGTGGGGAACGCGGTGGCGGCTGCAGACAGTGATCCAGACGTCCGCGTGATCATCCTCACCGGAGCGGGTGACCAGGCCTTCAGCGCGGGCGCCGACCTCAAGGCGATCATGCGTGGCGAACGCATCCTGCCGGTCGGCAGGGAGCACTGGAGCATCGCCGGTTTCGCCAACCACTTCACGTCCAAGCCCACCATCGCCGCGGTCAACGGCGCCGCACTCGGTGGCGGGACCGAACTCGCGCTGTCATGCGACCTCGTCGTCGCCGTCGAGACGGCGACGATCGGGCTCCCCGAGGTGAAGCGGGGGCTGGTCGCCGGAGCGGGAGGTGCGTTCCGCCTGATCCGACAGCTCCCTCACCGCGTCGCCCTCGAGCTGCTCCTCACAGGTGAACCGATGAGTGCCACAGACGCGTTGCGCTGGGGTCTGATCAATCGCGTAGTGCCGGCCGGAGGGGCCCTTGACGCCGCGATGGGCCTAGCGGCGCAGATCGCCGCCAACGCCCCGCTCGCTGTCCAGGCCAGCAAGAGGATCGCCTACGGCGCCGATGACGGCGCCCGGCACGACGAGGACAGCCTCTGGGCGCTCACCGAGCGGGAGTTCGCGGTACTGGCGCTGTCGGAAGACGCCAAGGAGGGCCCACGAGCCTTCGCAGAGAAGCGCTCGCCGATCTGGCTGGCCCGCTAGACCACCATCGACGAGAGGACATCAGTGGAGATCCGTGGCAAGGCAGCGCTCGTTTCCGGGGGGGCCGGCGGCCTCGGCGAGGCGACGGTACGCCGGCTGGTAGCCGACGGCGCGCGGGTGGTGATCGCCGACCTTGCGGAAGATCGAGGGAAGGCACTCGCCCAGGACCTTGGCGAGGCCGCTGTCTTCGTGCGAACCGACGTCACGGACGAAAAGTCCGTGACGCAGGCCATCGCGGCTGCCTCGGAGCTTGGGGAACTGCGTGTCTCCGTTTGCGCGCACGCCGGACCCGTTGCTCAGCAGCGCATCCTGGACCGGAGTGGCGCACCCATACCGCAGGAGCTTTTCGATCGGACGATCCGTATCTACCTGTCAGGGACGTTCAATCTTCTCCGGCAGGTCGCAGCGGCCATGGCGACACTCGAGCCGCTCGACTCCGGTGCGCGGGGTCTCGTCGTCAACACGGCCAGCATCGCAGCATTCGAAGGCCAGATCGGGCAGAGCGACTACAGCGCGGCCAAGGGCGGCGTTGTCGGACTGGGGCTGGTCGCGGCACGTGACCTCGCTGCCGTGGGGATCCGGGTGGTGACCATCGCTCCCGGCACCTTCTTCACACCCGCCTTTCAGCTGGACGAGGGGACCGCCCACGAGACCTGGGGAAAATCCGTTCCCTTCCCCAAGCGCATGGGACGCGCCGACGAGTACGCGGATCTGGTGTCGTTCCTCGTCGGCAACGATTACATCAACGGCGAGACCATCCGCATTGACGGGGCCCAGCGCTTCGGGCCGAAGTAACCGAGTAACCTCGCCGACCGGCTGCCTCGCCTGCCTCCGCTGTTGTCCCAGTGGGGTCAGCACCCCTGTTCGGGGCGTGCAGCCGGTCGCTGACTGATCGGCGCTCATGGCGCGCAGCCCTGTCGCCGGTCGGCATGCCCCCAGGCCGTCGGGCTTGCAACATCATGGCGATGTACCGACGGCGCCGGGTACTACGGAAGCCGGGTACTACGGAAGACTGTCTCCAGTACGATCGCTCGACCAGCATCATCAAGCAGTGCGGGTCAAGAACGGCCAAGCAGGAAATCCGCCCCGCGCTCACCAATCATGATGGACGGTGCGTTGGTGTTGCCCGTGGTCACCTTCGGCATGACCGAGGCGTCGATCACGCGCAGCCCACCGATGCCGTGCACTCGTAGCTCGGGGTCGACCACCGCGTCGCCATCGACACCCATCTTGCAGCTGCCTACCGGGTGGTAGGACGGGACGACATTGCCACGCGCGTACGCCTCCCAGTCCGCATTCGTTCGACACTCCGACTCGGGGGCGAAGCGCCCGGCGGTGATCTCCCTCATGGCGGGCTGCTCCATCACCTCCTGAACCAGTCGCAGACCCCGCAGCGTGTCGCGAAGGTCATCGGGATGCCCGAGGAGCTGCATCTCGATCCGAGGCGGCTCCATCGGGTCTGCGCTGCGCAGGCTGATTCGACCGCGGTAGCGGGTGTGGGTAAAGGTCGAAGAGGCGAGGAAACCCTCCTGCTTGGCCGGCTGAACGTTGAACATGCCGTTGTCGTCGACGTCGCGTGTGATGGCGATGGGGGTGAACTGCAGCTGCACGTCCGGTGCCGGCAGCGAAGGGTCTGTCTTGGCCATGACCTGGACCTGGACCATCGTGAGCGCGAGCACGCCGGTGCCGTGCAGAACGTAGTCCTTGAGGCCTCCGAGCACGTCGCCGACCCTCGGCTTGTTGAAAGTATGGATCTTCGCGTGGTAACGCTGCATGAGGTAGGCATGTTCGTGCAGGTTCGAGCCGACGCCGGGGAGGTCGTGCACGAGGTCGATGCCGTGCTCACGCAGGTGCGCAGAGGGTCCGATGCCTGAGAGCATGAGTAGCTTCGGCGTTGCCATGGTGCCAGCGCTGAGTACGACCTCCTGCCGGACACGGGCTCGCCTCACGTCGCCCTTGTGCTCGTACTCCACGCCGACGGCTACCTTGCCCTCGAGCAGAACGCGCGCCACCGTGGCCTGCGTCCGCACGGTCAGCCGGTTCCTCGGAGCGATACGCTTGACGTACTCACGCGAGGACGAGGAGCGGGTGCCGCGGCGGTGGTTGACCTGCGCCAGAGCTACGCCGTCCTGCGTCTCGCCGTTGTAGTCCGCGGTCTCGGGGTATCCGGCCTGCTTGGCCGCCTCGACAAAGGCCATGTTGGCCTGGCCTCGGTTGCATTGCGTGGTTACGGAGATGGGACCGCTGCCGCCGCGAAAGGAATTCTCGCCCCCTTCCCAGGTCTCGATGCGCTTGAAGGCCGGCAGCACGGATTCGTAGTCCCACCCCTTGCAGCCCAACTCGGCCCAGCCGTCGTAGTCGGCTCGGTTGCCGCGGACGTAGACGCAGGAGTTGATCGACCCGCCTCCACCCATCACCTTGCCCGCCATCCATGCCTCTGGGCGGTTGCCGCGGGAAGGATCCGGCTCGGCAGGGTATTTCCAGTTGTGCTTCTCATAGGCGACCGCGACGCCGGCGGGGACCAGGATCTCCAAACGACGACGGTCGTTCTTGCCGGCTTCGAGGAGCAGGATGTGGGCGCCCCCTTCCGCGAGGCGACTGGCGACGACGGCGCCAGCAGAACCGCCACCGACAACGACGTAGTCATAGGTCTCGTCCGTCATGCCTGCTCCCCGTCCTGGTGCCTCGGCCGCGAGCGGCCAACAACGTTTCGGTGACGCTGGCGTACATAATCTGCCTCAGATTCGAATGCGTCAACGCGTCTGACCACGGCTCTCACCAGTGGGCGCCGCCAGCATGAGTGCCACGCGACGGGCACGGCAGACGAGCTCGCCCCTCTGGTTGAGACCCCGGTGCTCGAACTCGACGACACCCTGCCCCTGGCGAGAGGACGACTCCCGGACGGAGACGACCTCGGTCTCCGCGAACAGCGTGTCTCCGACGAATACCGGGGCCGGAAAGACGATCTCGCCGAAGCCGAGGTTGGCCACCGTCGTGCCCTCCGTGAGGTCGCCGACGCTCAGACCGACGACGGTGGACATCGTGAAGAGGCTGTTCACGAGGACCTTGCCGAATTCGGTGCGCGAAGCATAGTCGGCGTCCAGGTGGAGGCTCTGAGTATTCATGGTGAGGGTCGTGAAGAGTACGTTGTCGGTGTCGGTGACGGTGCGTCCCGGACGATGCGAATACACGTCGCCGACCACAAGCTCGTCGAGGTAGCGCCCTCGCCGCGTGTGGGTGGTCACCAGGGGGCCGCCTCTCGGAGTGCATCGCGGTGGTCAGGGTGTGCGATTGCGATGAGGGCTTCTCCCCGCTCGCGCGTGGTCCGGCCGTCCAGGCGAGCCACCCCGTACTCGGTCACGACCACGTCGACCATCGTGCGTGGGATGGTGACCGTCCGGACCGATGCTGCGATCCGCGACACCTTTCCTCCGGAGGAGGCGGACGGGAGGGCAATGATACGCATGCCGCCAGGCGACCGCGTGGCACTGTCCACATAGTCCAGGCTTCCTCCGGTACCGGAGATCTGGCGGCCATTGACGGTCTCGCTGTTGACGTTCCCGGCCAGGTCCACCTCGACCGCCGTGTTGATGGACACGAAGCGCTCGATCTCTCCCAGCCGGGTGGCGTCATGTGAGACCGACGACGGATACATCCCGATGGCAGGATTGTCGTCGCTGAACCGGAGCAGCTTCTGCGTGCCCATCATGTCGGGGCTCAGCACGGCGGGGGTGGGTACCACATCACCGGCACTGAGTATCCCTGCCGCGAAGAGGTCCACCATTTCGTCTGTCGCCATGCCGACGAAACGCACACTGCCCAGGTCAGCCGATGCCAGGGAACGCACGAGCGTTTCGGGGATGGCGCCGATGCCGATCTGGAGCGTGGGGTTCCCTGGAAGCAGCTGCAGGACGTTCCTGGCGATCACCGTGGAGATTTCGTCCGGCTTCGCGGAGGTATAAGTCGGCAACGGCGTTACGGACTCGATGAGCGAATCGAAGATCGACACATGCACACATGACTCACCGTGAGTCCGGGGCACGCTGGCATCGACCTCAGCAATCAAGGTCTGTGCTGTATGCAGCGCCGACAGCCCATAGCTGACAGAGGGCCCGAGCGAGCAATGACCTCGAGCGTCCGGTGGGCTTACCCGCACGAGGGCAACTCCGACGCGCCAGCGCTCGAGCAGGGCCCCAAGACGCGAGGCCCGAGCGGGGACGTAGCCGATGACCCCTTCGGCGACCAGGTCGCGGATCGGAGGCATGACATGCCAGGTGCGATAGGTCATCTCCCCCGCTGTCACGGCGTCGACGAACGGGTAACCGCTGAGGAGCAGTCCCGATGACAGCGTCCAGCCGCGTCCGGGCGCTACCTCACTCAAGGCGTCGAGCAGCGTCGTCGGGGCGCCCATGCCAGGAGCCGACACCAGGTGACTTCCGTTGGGCACCCGCGCAAGGGCCTCACGGGGGGTGCGGTGTGGCAGGGCCTTCACGTAGGACCACTCCCCGCGGTCAGGCCGACGGCGAAGACGGCGTCGAAGGCCGCCTGGTCGTACTGGAACTCGTCCACCTCGGCAATCAAGTCCGCTTCGAAACGGTAGATGAGGCACTCCTTCATGCGCAGGACGCGATCACCGATCGTGATGACGCCATACTGAAAAACGATCGCCCGGTCGTCACTCATCGCGATGTCAATTACTTCGAAGGTGGCCGGCCGGGTCAGGATCCGCCGCATCATGCCGAACAGGCCCATGACTTCCGCACGTCCGGCATACTCACCGGCGAGCGCATTGTTTCCCGGGACCCGCCACACACAGCCAGGCGCCAGGAGCGCCTCGATCGTGGGGCGGTCGCGTTCGGTGAAGGCCCGCATGAGGTTACGCACTGCCGTGGCGTGCGGATGTTCCCATGGTGTGACCATTTCTGTTTTCTACTTCTGTTTTGAACCGAAGTCAATCGCCACAGCAGCGTCGCCGTGCAGCACCAGTCGGCCATCGTCGTTGGTCGTCTTCAGGGTGATCTGTACCCGAGCGCAGGAACCGTGAATGTCGACCGCGGCAATGGTGGCCGTGGTGGTCAGCCGGTCCCCCGGCCACACGGGCGCCGTGAATCGGACGCCGAACGTGCGCAGCGACTCGATACCAAACCACGAGGTGACAACTCGGCTGCTCAAAGCCATCGTCATCATCCCGTGCGCCATGATCGACGCGTTACCCGCGGCCCTGGCCGCCGGTTCGTCGGTGTGCAACGGGCTGAAGTCGCCGGACGCCCCGGCGTACTGCACGATCTGCGTTCTGGTCACTTCGGCGCACACGACCATGCTGCGGACCTGGCCGACCTCAGGCAGGACGTTCATCGACGCTCGCTGACGTCGGCGGAGTTTCGACCAGCACCATCCGCGACCGCACGACAACTGCGCCGTGCTGGTTGCGCAGCTCCTTCACGAGCTCGGTGAACAACAGCTCGCCTCCGCGCTTGCTGTTCTTGGTCCAGCGCCTGCCGTACTCCTCCGTCACATCGAGAACGTCACCGAGATGAACGGGCAGCAAGTACTCGAAGTGCTGCTCGGCGTGGAGCAGCTCACCACCGCCCACAGGAGCGACAGCCAGCGCACCCGTGGGGCACATGCCCCGCATGTGCTCGGGATCATGCTGGATCGAGGTCGCCGTGAAAGTGGGAGGCACGACCCGCTCAGGCGAGGGCATGGGCTCCCCAACCGCGCGGGCGAAGGCCATGACATGACCCTCCTCCACCGGGAAGCGCTGTCCCACCGTCAAACCGCCGGACGAAAGCGTGGCAACGCCGAACCAGCTCCCGTGTCGTGAAACACCACCTGCACGGGCTGTCCGATGGCGAGCGTCTCGGGGTCACACTCCACGATGTTGGTGAGCATCTTCGGGCCCTCCTCGAGCTCGACGAGGGCGAGCACGTAGGGACCGCAATCCTTGTACTCGAGGATCCCTCGGGTCGTCAGCGTGAAGCTGTACACCGTTCCGCGCCCGGAAGCCTCGACCTGCTCCAACTCGTCACTGTGACAGTTCGAACACAGGAAACGCGGGTACCACACGGACGTGCTACAGGCCGTGCAGCGCTGGACGAGCAGCACACCGCGAGATGTCGCCTCCCAGAATGCTGCTGTCTCCGGCTGCACTTCCGGTATCGGGGCCGGCAGCCCCGCGCCCGTTGTCATACGTCCTCCCTGCCGAGGATGACGGTGGCATTGCCCATCCGCGTGGACAGCCAGCCACCCGTGCCGTGCGCCAGGGCGATCTCGCAGTCAGGTACCTGCACGGCAGCGTATGCCTCCCCGCGCAGCTGGCGGACCGCCTCGATCATCTTCGTCATGCCGCCTCGGTTGGCGGGGTGGTTATTGCAGAGCGAACCACCGTCGGTGTTGAACGGCAGCTTGCCGAACGGCGCCTGCAGGGTTCCGCCGAGCACGAACTTGCCGCCCTCGCCTTTGTCGCAGAAACCGAGGTCCTCGAGCGCCAGCAGGACCGTGATCGTGAACGAGTCGTACAGCCCGACGTAGTCGATGTCGCTACGGCTGACGCCCGCCTCTTCGAAGGCATCGCGACCGGACCGGACTCCTCCGGTAACCGTCACGTCCTGCCAGCCGCCCTTCGTGTGCTCGATGGCCTCCCCGTGCCCCAGGACCGCGATGCAGTGACGGTCCAGGCTCTTCGCGATGTCCTCGTTGACGAGAACGAGGGCGCCGCCCCCGTCGGTGACGACGCAGCAGTCGAGCCTGTGCAGCGGGCTGCTCACCATCGGGCTGTTCACGACGTCCTCGACGGTGACGACCTTGCGTAGCAGTGCACGTTCGTTGTGCTGCGCATGAGACGAGGCGGCCACCTTGATCTCGGCCAGCTGCTCGCTGGTCGTGCCGTACTCGTGGATGTGGCGCGCCGCAGCGAGCGCGTAGACCGCGCTGACGTTCATGCCGAAGACGGGCTCGAAGGCCGCCTCGGGCGGAGCGCCCATCAGCTGACCGGGTGCGCGCAACGCCGTGGTACGCGGTCGGCCGCCGAGGGTGATGAGGGCGACGCTGCACTTCCCGGTGGCGATCGCGGCAGCAGCATGCCCGACGTGGCTGAGGTAAACCGAGCCCCCCATGTCGGAGGAGTCCATGTAGCGCACCGAGAGGCCGAGATAGTCCGCCATGGCGAGGCCACCCAGTCCCGGCGCGTCCCCTCCGGTGAAGTAGCTGTCGACATCGGCCAACGTCAGACCGGCGTCAGCCAGTGCCCCGAGAGCCACCTCCGCATGGATCTGCGCGATGGACCTGTCGGGCAGCTCTCGTCCAGGATGCTCGTAGGCCCCAGCGATGAAGGCCTTGCGTCGGATGGTCACAGCCGGTCAGACGAAGGGATTCGCCGGCGCGGCGTCCGTGACTGGTCGGAACGCCTGTTCCACCTGCTTGCCGATCGTGGACAGATCCCAGGCCTCGCCCTCTGCGCTTACGGTGACCAGTGGCTGCGGGTCGCTGTACAGGGACACCTCAAGACCTCGCGCGTGAATGACGTGACCGTTGCACCACGCCGACTGCTCCGAAGCCAGCCAGGCAGCGATGGGGGCGATGTTGTCCGGGGACAGCTTGTCGGTTCCCGGTCCGTCGACTCCCGACTTCTTGGCCGTGTCCGTCATGCGCGTCGCAGCCGCCGGCGAGATCGCGTTCGTCGTAACGCCGTACTTCTTCAGGGCCACGGCGCACGAGTAGGTGAGTCCCACGATGCCCATCTTCGCGGCTGAGTAGTTGGGCTGGCCCGGGGCGCCGTGCAGGCCCGCCCGAGAGGTGTAGTTGATGATTCGGTGGTTGGCCGCCGCGTCACCGAGCTGTCGCCAGTAGGAAGCGGCCGGGCGGATCGTGTTGAAGTGCCCCTTGAGGTGGACCCGGATGACAGCGTCCCACTCTTCCTCGGCCATGTTGAAGATCATCCGGTCGCGCAGGATGCCCGCCACGTTCACGAGCACGTCGAGCTTGCCGAACTCCTCGATGGTGGACTCGACGAGGTCACGGGCGGCCTCGTGGTCCGAGATGTCCGCACCATTCACCTTGGCGGTGCCCCCACTGTCCTGGATCTCCCTGACGAGGTCCTCACCCGGACTCCCGTCCTTTTCCAGGCCGTTCAGAGAAGCACCGATGTCGTTTACCACTACAGCCGCGCCCTCCCGCGCGAACAGTCGCGCGACGGAGCCGCCGATCCCGCGGCCGGCACCCGTCACAATCGCCACCCGCCCGTCGAGTGTTCCCATCAGCCGTCCCTTCGAAGGTCGTCCCACCAATCCGAATCTAACATTGGTTAGGTATCAGGACAAGACACATCAAGATTCATTTGTGGTCTGTCAGGCATCGACGTGTTTGAGAACCCTCACGTGACCCGACGCGCCGTCCACCCGCACGAGGTCGCCTGTCCGCAGGACCTGGGACCCGACTCTGGTGTTGACCACGCACGGGATACCCAGCTCTCGCGCGACGATCGCAGCGTGGCTGAGGGCTCCGCCGATGTCCACGACCAAGGCCCCGGACACGAACATGATCGAGGCCCAGCTTGGATCGGTCGTCGGAGAGACCAGGATCTCCCCCAGCTCGACATCAGCGTCATCGGGGTCGCTCACGACGCGCACCGTTCCCTCGACGGTGCCGGGACTTGCGCCAACGCCCTCAAGCACGTCGACGATCGGCGCGGTGTCCCCCACTTCGGATTCGTCGAGGGCGGCCGGCTGCCCCAGCCACGCGGGCGGGATCTGCAGGGTCTCGTAGTAGGCCCGGCGCTCACGCCGTCGGACGACCAGCTCACGGGCATCGCGCGGAAGCGCGACGATCTCGTCTGTCGTCAGGTAGAAGACGTCCTCGACGTCGTCGAGCAGGCCCTCGTCGACGAGGTGCTCCCCGATGCGTCGCGCAGCTGCACGTGCCATGTCGAGGGACTGCAGGAACGCGGCCTTGCCAACCCCCCGCAGCGGGATGACATTGGCCGCCAGGCGGAGGACGAGACGCGCGCCCGGGCGGCGGTGTCGTGGCAACGATGCCAGGAGCTTGCGCTCGAGCGCCTCACGAGCCTGTCGCTTCCGTCCTTCGATGCGCGCAGGGTCGGCGGTCTCGTCCAGCGCGCGGTAGCCCTCCAGGAGCTTGCGCAATGCAGCGTCGTCCTCCCGCCACACACGGCCTGAGATCTCACCTTCGCGGGGCCCATGGAAACCGTGTCGCCGCACGACCTCCTCGATGGTCAGGCGGTCCCTGGATGCGGCCCACATGTCGGTCACGATCGCGCTCTCCGCGTGTGCGCCGTACCCGCTCATGAACGACGTCACCTCCCCGACGGCGGCGCCTTCGACAAGTCGTCGGAGCTGCTCGTAGACCGGCTGCACAGCGCACAGGACGTGGATGCCCTGCACAGTCACGTTGTGCTCGAAGCGCCGCGCGGCCTCGTGAAACTGCCGGATGGCCTCGGCACGGGAGAGATCCTTCGTCTTGCCGACGCTCTCCAGCCACCACTGCTGCGTCTCAGCGTTCGCCCTGCGCACCTTGCGCCCGATGGTCGCGAAGCTGTAGGGAAAGCGTAGGGCGATGACCGGCCACCGACGACGGCTCGGGCTGCTCGCCAGCTCCGGCGGCATGGCACCCACCACCTGCTCGGCCACTGCCGCGCCCGAGGTGCCGGGGAGGCGATCTCCGATCCCGACCAGGAAGTCCACCCGGCCCGCCACCCGGCCGTAGAAGACGTTGCACACACGGTCCCGCTCGTCGGCGGGGAAACCGCTCTCCTTCCGTGTCAGCGCACCCATGCTTCCGAACGCCGCCCGGGTGGCGCGCTCCGCCGTCGGACCCCAGAACGTCCATCCCAGAGGCGTCATCACACCCGGCATCGCCTCACCGAAGTTCGAGGTACTCCAGAAAGCCTGGGGCGCGCTGCGGCTGTGGAGCGGATCCCACTGCTCGACAGCCAGCTCCATGATCATGGTCGTATTCCTCTCGTCGCCGCTCTCCCGGTGCTGTCCTGGCACCAGTCACGCGAACAGTTAGCGCACGGCCGCAGGCTGCTGACCGGACGCCGGAGTCACGCCTCCAACATCCATTTCCGCACTTCCCGTTCCCTTGCTCCGCTGGGAGGCTGCCGCGTCCCGCCTCGAGCGCGCCTTCCTCTGGCGCCACACCGCAAAGGCGACAGCCGTGATGACGGCCACACCGTTGAAGAGGTCTGCCAGCCACTGCACGCCGGTGACGAGCTGGAGACCCTTGATGCCGGTGGCCAGGACGTAGAGGGCGATGAGCGTCCCCCACACGTTGAAGCGGCCCGGATGCAGCTGCGTCGACCCCAGGAAGACTGCGGCGAACGCTGGCAGCAGCAGCGCTCCGCCGAACGTCAGCGACGGCCCTGACAAGGATGCGTACAGGACACCCGCAATCCCGCACAGCGTCGCGCTCGTCGTGAGGGAGAACCACGTCCAGGTCCCCGTCCGCACGCCGGACAGCCGAGCCGCCTCAGCATTCCCGCCGACGGCGTAGATATAGCGTCCCACCGGGGTCTGCGACAGCACCAGCCACAGGATGATGGCCACCACGAGCATGTACAGGACGACGATCTGAAAGCCGAGCACCTCGCGTTGAGTGAGGTCGCTCCAGGCTCGGCTCGTGGGCGGAAGCGGTTGTCTCTGACCAGAGACGATTGACTGAAGTGCCGCGATGATCGAGGCCGCCCCCAGGGTGGCGATGAAGGAGTTGACGCGCAGCACCACGACCACGAAGCCGTTGACGGCGCCGATGACGAAGCAGGCGACAACCGTGACACCGATGGCCGGCCACATGGACCAGCCCTTGTCCGCCTGCAGGACGGTCACGATGATGGTCGCGAGGTTGACGGTCGCACCGACGGAGAGATCGTAGGCGCCCGCGGCGAGCGGCACCAGGACGGCGAGAGCCACAATGGCCGCAATTGCCTGTTGCGCGGCCACCGAGTGCAGGGTGCCCATCGTGAGAAACAGGTCTGGCACCCAGATACCGAAGACGATGATGATGAGCGCCCACAGGTACAGGCCGGAGAAACGGTCGAAGCCCAGGCCTGGTCGAGGACGCGTGGTCGGCGAGGCGCTCATGCTGCCCGGTCCTCGGAGCCCAACGCCTCGCGGGCCACTTCGGCCACGGTCAGCGCGCCATTCGACAACTCGGCCACAAACCGTCCGTCGCGGAGCACCATGACGCGACGGCACAGGGCAACCAGCTCGTCATAGTCCGAGGAGCTCACGACAGCCGCCGCCCCCGTCTCCACGGCCGAGAGGATCTGACGGTGGATCTCGGCCTTCGCGCCGATGTCGACACCCTGTGTGGGCTCGTCGAGCAAGAGAACCCGAGGGGCACATCTGAGCCACTTGCCGAACAGCACCTTCTGCTGGTTGCCACCGCTGAACGACCCGAGGGGAGCGTCCACCGCGCCGCGCGGGCGGACGTCGAGCCGCTCGAACCACGTTCGGGCTTGGGCGACTTCGAGTCGCCGCCGTAAGCGCGGGGCGCGCCAGAGGGCCCGGAGGGCTGGCAGGGTCAGGTTTTCGCGCGCCGACATCGACATGACGCCTCCCAGCCGAACGCGATCGGCCGGCAGCAGCGTGAGCCCCGCGGCGATCGCGCGGTCTGGTCGTCCGGGAGCCAGGATCACATCGTCGATCTGGACCCGGCCGCTGCTTCGCGGGATGGCACCGAAGATCGCCGGGAGCAGCGTCTCCCGCCCAGAACCCGTGAGACCGGCGACACCGACCACCTCTCCCGGACGGACGGTGAAGTTCGCGGTCACCAGCGGACCCGCCGACAGATCCTGAACACGCAGCACGGGAGCTGCGTGCGCCGTGGGCAACGAGCCTGACGCCGCGCTCACCTCCTCCAGCTCGCCGCCTACCAGATGTTCCACCAACTCGCGCCTGGTGAGGGCCCTTGCTTTGGTGGTCACGACCTTGCGGCCGTCGCGCAGGACGCTGACGTCATCGGCAACCTCGAACACCTCGTCCAGGTGGTGAGTGACATACAGGACACCGACGCCGCTCGCAGCCACTGCCCGCACCACCGCCAGCAGCTGTTTGACCTCGGTGTCCGGCAAGGTGGCCGTTGGTTCGTCGAGGACCAGCAGGCGCACGCTGGTCCTGTCGGCGTCCGCGAGGGCCCTTGCGACAGCCACACCGGTACGCTCGGCGGCAGCCAGTCCGCCCACGAGCGTATCGGGGTCCAGCGCCAGGCCCAGACGCTGAAGCGCCTCTTCCGTGCGCCGCCGCAGGGCCTTGCGACGCACTGCACCGCAGCGCGTGGGGAACCCCGCGGTCAGTGCGACGTTGTCCGCCACGCTGCAGGTGTCCACGAGGCCGAGATCCTGGTGCACGAAGCGGCAGCCGAGGTCGTAGGCAGAGGAGGCAACGCCGGCCTGCAGCGGCTGACCGCCGACTTCCACGCTGCCGCCCGGATCGGGATGGTGGTAGCCGGAGAGCGTCTTGATGAGCGTGGACTTCCCCGAGCCGTTCTCCCCCAGCAAGGCGTGCACGGTGCCGGCGTCGACCCGTAGGTCGACGTCAGCGAGCGCGCGTGTCGGGCCGAAGCTCTTGCTGAGGCCGCGTACGAGGAGGCTGGGCGGGAGCGGGCCAGCTCCGCTGGCCCGCTCCACCACCTCGTGAGGGGTCACCCTACCTTCCACAGCTTCTTGAACTGCTGCTCGTAGTCCTCGGGCCGGTCGATCGAGTCCTGCGGGCTCCCGACCGTCTCCTTAGTGAGCAGCTGGAGCGGGAGTGCACCGTCGCCCGGTTCCACGGACATGCCCTGCGCATAGCGCAGTGCGACGTCCACGGCCTTCCACGCCATGATGTTGAAGGGCAGGAGTGTGAACGCCTTCGCCTCGCCGGTCTGCACCTGCTGCTGGTTGAACTTGGCCGGGTTGATGCCGAGCAGCTGGACGTCGGGAAGACCCGCCGCCTTCACCGCCGCTTGCAGGCCCTGCGTGAACTCGCCCTGCACCGTGACCACATACTTCACATCCCGGTTGCGCTGGAGTGCAGACACGACCGCCGGCACCACCTGTCCGCCGCCCACCTGGGCCAGCGTTACGTCGACCGTCCCCACCGAGCAGTCCGGGCAGCCCGACTTGACCGTGGACACATACTGGTCTGTCACGATCTTGAGCGAGCCCACGTCCGGGACGTTCACGATCAGCGACTTGCCCCGTCCCTGCGAGTCCGCGATGAAGAAGTTCGCGATCGCGATCGCCTGGGTCCGAGCATCAGCGGGCCCGTCAAGCGATCCTGCGGGGACGACCGGGCTCGCGGTCGTCTCACCGACAGCGATCGGGATGAGCGGCACGCCGGCCTTCTGGAACGCGGGGACCTGGCTCCCCCAGACGGCCTCCGGTATGCCGGCGAAGGCCACGCCCACCGGCTTCGGGTCCATCTCAAGGGCCTGCTGCATCCCGGCGATGAGCGTCGCCGGGTCTGCAAGCTTGATCGGCTGGTTCTTGTATTCGAGGCCCGCGGCCTTCGCCGCCGTACCCATACCCTTGGCGAGCACCTGACACAGACCGTTCTCGCAGGAGAGGAAGACGAGCGTGCCTCCCTTGCCCGGAGCACTCTTCAACGGCTCGGTCACCCCGATGGACGTCGGGGCCTGCAGCAGCTTCGTCACCTCTGCCTGGGCTGCCGCCACCACGGCGGAGGCGCTTCCCGTCGCGGTCGGGGTGACGGCATCCTTGCCGGCGTCGTCGGAGCTGGAACACCCGGCTAAGGCGAGAACTAAAAAGGTCCCGACAGCAACAGCTGCTGCTGCAGGACGCAGGACGCCGCGCCGCGAGAACGGTGCGGGCGTGGACACGTGGGGCATTGAGCTCCTCTTACCTGGACCGGCGGCGCCGGTCGTCTATTCACAGCGCTGGGCCGGCCGCGAGTGAGGGGTGTGACAGCCGTCACAGATTTTCTGTCTAAACCTATATTGGTTTCGAACGTTGTCAAGCAACGCAAGGACGTCCCCGAGGCAGGATCAGTCCGCCGGGTAACCGAGAGCAGCCGGCAGCATGGCGGGCGACTCGACCCCGAGCCACCGCGTCAGCAGGCTCAGGTCGGGGTCGTCGCCGGAGGCCGGAGGGACGACCGCAAGGCGGCCCTCGTATACGAGCCCGGCGCCTCCGTCGACGGTCACCTCACGCCCGACGAGATCCGTAAGGAATCCCGCCCCGCAGCCCACGACGCACGGCCGATCCAGCTCCCGGCTGACCACCGCGGCGTGCGAGGTGGAGCCACCCAGCTCTGTGACGATCGCTCGGGCGACGACCATGCCGTGCACGTCGTCGGGGTCGGTCGTGGGCGTAGCCAGCACGACATCCTCGCCGGCGTCCGCATGGTCCTCGGCTTCGTTCGCGCTACCGACGACCAGGCCGACCCCCACGCCCGGGCACGCCGGCTCGCCCTTCGCCACGACGGTGGCGACCGCGGCCGCTGCGGGATCGACCCTGGGCCGAAGCATGGCAGCGACGTCGCCAGGCGTAAGCCGAGCGACCGCCTCCGAAGTGGTCAGGATCCCCTCCCGTTGCATCGAGACAGCGATGCGCACAGCCGCCTCGGCAGAGCGCTTCGCAGACCGCGTCTGCAGCAGCCAGAGCCGACCCGACTCCACGGTGAACTCCACGTCCTGGACGTCACGGGCGTCGGCTTCCAACCGCTGCGCCGCCTCAAGCAGCTCCGCGTGAATCTCGGGCATGCTGCGCGCGAGCGCATCCAGAGGGAGTGGCGTGACCCGCCCGGAGACGACGTCCTCGCCTTGCGCCAGCGGCAACCACTCACCCAGCGGGGCGCGGGCGCCGCTCAGCGGGTTGCGCGTGAACAGCACCCCCGTGCCGGACCACTGGTCGAAGTTGCCGAACACCATCGCCTGGACGGTCACCGCCGTCCCACCGCCGTCGGGAAGGCCGTGGTG
>NZ_CAKKTL010000060.1:18471-25328 GCF_920664355.1 Protofrankia sp. CiP1_Cm_nod2 | reverse complement strand
GGCCCGGCCCGGCGGGCCAGCGCGGCACCGGCGGCCCGCCACGCCGCCGCGTCCCGCTTGCCGGCCCCCACCAGCAGCAGCTTACGCGGGCCGGCAGCACGCCCCAGCGGGATGGCGATCACCTCGCCCTGGTCACCGCTGGCGCGTTCCCCCGCAAGCAGAAGATCAAGATCGATGCCGAGGGACTCGCCGACCGCGCGCCCGGCCGGGGTGACCACCGCGAACGCACCCGCCTTCTCCGGCGGGAGGGTCAGCAAAGCCAGCACCGGGGCACCGGCGTCCAGCGGGGCGCCGGCCCACGGCCTCACAATCGGCGGACGGGCAGCAGCCCAACCACTGTCCACAACGTCAGGCACGCTGGCTGCGCACGCTTAGCCGGCCGCCGACTTCAGGGCGTCCCCAAGATCTTTCGCTTCGTCAGGCAACAGCTCCACCACGAGACGGCCACCCCCTTCGAGCGGGACGCGCATGATTATGCTGCGCCCCTCTTTGGTGACCTCGAGCGGACCGTCACCCGTCCGCGGCTTCATGGCCGCCATCGGTGCACCTCTTCCTGCCGTCGGACCTGCTACCACCAGCGATTATCCCGGAGAACAGGCCGGGAACCGAAACACGTCACCCCGCAGCGCCACAACAGACACAGGCTGACAGGTCCGCAAACCACCAAAGGCACCCCCGGACCGCCAACACGAACACGATTCGAACCAACACCAACGATAAGGACACCGTGGACGACGGGAAAGTCACCGCCGTGTCGCCCGCACGCCACCCGCCGCGGCTCGACACAACAGCAGCACAACACGCCACGCCGCCGCCAGGGCCTGGCGGGGCGCCAGCAGCCCGCCGGCAGGCACGGCGCTGGCAGGCGTCAGCCCGGCGGCGGCGCGGGCAGCGGGCCGTGCGGGCCGTCCGGTGTGCCCGACAGACGCCGTATGCCGGCGGCGTCCGTCGGCTGGCGGGTGCCCGTGACATCCGGGCCCTCGGCCTGGCTGCCCCAGCCATCCTGGTCCGCGCCCCGGGCGGGCCAGGGGTAGCGATCGAGCCGGGCGAAGGAGGCCAGCCGCACCATCTCCTCGTCCCGCCGCGCGAGTTCGGCGTCACGCCAGGCGAGCTCGCCGGCAAGGCGCGCAAGCACCGCGTCCACGTCGGCCATCCGGTATCCCCGTAGCGCCATCTCGAACCGGATACCGGCCACATCGTCCGCGGACATCGTCGGTGACGGCAGGCGCTGGTCAGCCGCGTCGCGCGGAGCGGGCGACAACCGGTCGAACCTGCCCACCGCCAGGGCCGCGACAGCGAAGACGATGGCGGCGACAACCACGATCTCGACAGCGAGCAACACCCAACGATCGTTACACGGCTGGCGGAGTCCCGCCGCATGTGCCACCCCTTCCGCGCGCTTGCCGCCGTTGCCGGGCTGCTCGGGGAAGTCCGCGATGCGCGGCGGCCCCTGCCCACAGCCGGCCGGCGGCCCCTGCCCCTCGGCCGCGCGGCGGTCCGTGGACGGGTGACCAGCTAAGCTGGCCCGGATGCCCACCGACGTCGGGACCGCCGGTACGCCAGGAGCACCGGATGCCCCTCTCCCGGTGTTCCCCGCGGGCTGTGGTGGCGACCTGCGGCTCGGTTCGTCGACGTTCCACCCGTCCGACCTGGTGATCATGGCGATCGTCAACCGGACGCCGGACTCCTTCTTCGACCGGGGCGCCACCTACGGCGAGCGCGAGGCGCTGGCCGCCGTCGAGCGCGCGGTCGCGGAAGGCGCCCGGATCATCGACATAGGCGGGGTCAAGGCCGCTCCCGGTGAGGATGTCGACACCGCCGAGGAGCTGCGCCGGGTCGGCGGGTTCGTCGCGCTGGTCCGCGCCAGGCACCCCGACATCGTGATCAGTGTGGACACCTGGCGCGCCGAGGTCGGCCGGATCGTGGCGACCGAGGGCGCCGACCTGCTCAACGACGCGTGGGGCGGCGCCGACCCCCGGCTCGCCGAGGTCGCCGCCGAGCACGGGCTGGGCCTGGTCTGCACCCACGCCGGGCACCAGCCGCCGCGTACCCGCCCGCACCGGGTCACCTACGACGATGTGGTCGCCGACATCGTCGCCACGACGACCGGGCTCGCCGAACGCGCCAGGGCGCTCGGCGTGCGGCCCGAGGGCATCATCGTCGATCCCGGGCACGACTTCGGCAAGAACAGCCGCCACTCCCTGGAGGCGACCCGCCGGCTGCCGGAACTGGCCGCCACCGGATGGCCGGTGCTCGTCGCCCTGTCGAACAAGGACTTCATCGGCGAGGTCCTCGACAGCCCCGTGACGGAGCGGCTGGAAGGCACCCTGGCCGCGACCGCGGTGAGCGCGTGGCTCGGCGCCAGGATCTTCCGGGCCCACCAGGTGGCACCGACCCGGAAGATCCTGGAGACGGTGGCGGCGATCCGCGGCACCCGCGACCTCGCCGTCTCGCGCCGGGCTCTCGCGTAGCGACGTTGCGGACACGGCGCGGCCCCGCGCCCGGAACGGGCCTCCCGCGTTCCGGCGATCGCCTCCCGGGGCCACCGGAGCCCGTCACGAGGACGGGGCCGCCCGATTCCCGACACCTGTCCCGGACGTTACGGTGCCACCACTTCGCCGCCTATTCCGGCCCAGTTATTATGGAATTGTTGTGGACGTGAATCCCGTATGTCGTCACGGGCCGGATCCGCTCTGATTACCAGGCACCGGGATACCGCCCGCCCCGCCGGCCGCGCCCAGCGTGTGGCCGGCCCTGCCGCGAGGCCGGGCCGGCCACGGCGCGTACCTCCGGCGCCCGGCACGAAGGCAACGGGCAGCCGACGGCCGTTCCCCGGCGCCGTCGGGTCATGACATATTCCGGGCCCTCCGCCCACCACTTGTTGCCGGATGTGATTTCAACGGACACCTCGCGGGCCCCGGGCCTGGGGTAGGATTCACTTCTGCCACCGGACGGCAAGATCTTTTTATACATGTCGAGGGGGCCGGCCAGTGTCCTTCGAGTTCGACAGCCTGTTCAACTTCCGGGATCTTGGTGGACTGGCGCTGCACGACGAGCAGGCCACCCGGCACGGGCTCGTGTTCAGGTCGGACGCGCTGCACGGCCTGTCGGCGAGCGACCGCGGCTATCTCCTGGACGCAGCGGGAATCGGTGTCATCATCGACCTGCGGACGGCCGAGGAGGCCGACGGTGACGGGCTGCAGGACCAGCGCATCTTCCCGGAACTCGAGACATACCATCTCTCCGTGATGCCGGAGGGCCGGATCGGCCGGGAGCCGTTTCCCGACGGCCGCGATCCCGCGGCGCTCGCCGAGGGCTACTACAAGAACCTCATGGAAGGCTCAGCCACCATCGGGAAGGTTTTCGGCATCATCGCCGATTCCCTGGACAGGAACGTCCCCGTCCTTTTCCACTGTGCCGCCGGCCGGGACCGGACCGGTCTCATAGCGGCTATTCTCCTGAGCCTGGTCGGGGTCAGGAACGACGAGATCGCGCGGGACTTCCTGCGCAGCAACCACCACGCGCACCACATCGCCGCCCGGCTGGAGCAGAATCCACTGTACGGCGCGTCGAGCCCGGCCGGGCTCGGCCCGGCACTGCTGCAGGCCCGGACCATGGACATGTTCCTCGACCTGCTGCGGTCACGAAACGGCGGTGTCCTGGCCTGGGCGGCTTCGACCGGCATACCCACACCGATCATCGACGCGCTGCGCGCCGGTCTCGTCCCGGGTATTGCCGGCATCACCCGCTGATGCGCACGGCCGGTCCTTCCCGCTCCAGCCCTTCCCGCTCCAGCCCTTCCCGCTCCGGCCCCTCCCACAGCGATCCCCCTACGACGGGTTCGCGTCATGACGCCGGCGCGCTCACCGCCGCCCGCGGCCGGCGGCCGGCCCGGCCAGATAGCGGTGCAGCACGTCCTCGGCGGCGTCGATCAGCCCCAGCGCGACGTGTTCGTCCCGGGTATGGGCAAGGTTGGGATCACCCGGGCCGTAGTTGAGCGCCGGGATGCCAAGGGCGGCGAACCGGGCCACGTCGGTCCAGCCGTACTTGGCGACGGGCGTGCGCCCCACCGCCTGGACGAACGCGGCCGCGGCCGGCGCGGTCAGCCCGGGCAGCGCGCCGGCCGCGCTGTCGGTCAGTTCGACCGGGAACCCGTCCAGGGCCTCCCGGACGTGACCGAGCGCCTGGATGACATCACGGTCCGGAGCGAACCTGTAGTTGACCAGGACCTCGCACGCGTCCGGAATGATGTTGCCGGCCACTCCGCCGGTGATCCGTACGGCGTTGAGGCCCTCCCGGTACACACAGCCGTCGATCGTCACCGTCCGCGGCTGGTAGCTGGCGAGCCGTTCCAGTAACGGCGCGGCCCGGTGGATCGCGTTCTCCCCGAGCCATGACCGGGCCGAGTGCGCCCGGCGTCCCGGCACCGTGACGGCCACCCGCAGGGTGCCCTGGCAGCCGGCCTCGATCTCGCCCGATGTCGGCTCCAGGAGCAGCGCGAGGTCGGCGTCCAGCCAGTCCCGGTGGTTCGCGGCCAGGCGGCGCAGGCCGTTGCGGACGGCGTCGACCTCCTCGTTGTCGTAGAAGACCCAGGTCACGTCGTGCGCGGGAACGAAGCCCCCGGACCATGCGGACGAAGCGACACCAGCGGAGCCGGCGGGCCCAGCGGGCGCGGCTGAGCCGGCGAGAGCGGCCGCCAGCCGCAGCATCACGGCCACCCCGGCTTTCATGTCCGAGGTCCCGCATCCGTACAGGTGCCCGTCCACCAGCCGGCTGGGCAGGTTGTCCGCGACCGGGACGGTGTCCAGATGCCCGGCGAGCAGCACCCGGGTCTGCCGGCCCAGCCCGGTCCGGGCCACGACCGCGTCGCCGTCACGGTCCACCCGCAGCCCGCCGAGGCCGGTCAGGGCCTCCTCGACCGCGTCCGCGAGCGTGCTCTCGGCCCCGCTCGGCGAGGGGATATCGACGACAGCGCGGGTCAGCTCCGTCGCCGACAGGCTCAGATCAAGGCGCATGCCCGGGCTCACGTCGCTTCGTCTCCCCGTCGCTTCGTCTCCCTCGTCGGCATCTCTCCCCGTTGCCTCGCCTCCCCGGCTCAGGGTGCGACACCGTGCTCCCGCAGGACGTCGTTGAGCGCGAGCTTGTCGTGGATCTCGCCTTCGGCGAGGGTCCGCAGCACGAGGACGCACGGCAGCGCGTAGTCCCCGCCGGGGAACGACTTCACCCGGCTGGACCCGACCGCGACCGCCCGCTCGGGGATCTCGCCCCGGGGGTACTCCTCGCCGGTGTCCGCGTCGAAGACATGGGTGGACGCGGTCAGGATCGCGCCCGCGCCGAGCTTCGCGCCGCGACGCACCCGCGCGCCCTCCACGACCATGCACCGGCTGCCGATGAACGCGTCGTCCTCGACCACCACCGGCTTCGCGTTCGGCGGCTCCAGCACCCCGCCGATGCCGACGCCGCCGGACAGGTGCACCCGACGGCCGATCTGCGCGCAGGAGCCGACCGTCGCCCAGGTGTCGACCAGGGTGCCGGCCCCGACGTATCCGCCGATGTTGGTGTAGCTCGGCATGAGCACCGCGCCGGGCTCGACATACGCGCCCCAGCGGACGATCGCGCCCGGCACCACCCGCACCCCGTCGAAGGACGTCTTCAACGGCACCCGGTCGTGGTAGCGAAAGTCCCCGGCGGCGGACTCGGCCATCGGCAGGACCCGGAAGGCGAGCAGGATGGCACGCTTGGCCCGCTCGTCCACGACGACGTCACCGGTGTCGGTGACGTGGGCGACCCGCGCCTTCCCTGCGTCCAACAGGCTGACCGCTTCGACTACGACGTCGTACACGTCGCGGCCGTCCGGCGTCTCGGACACGTCGGGGTTCTCCCACAACGTGTCGATGACGGGATCGATGGCCGAGTCGACGGCTGGGCCGGCGGCGGAGCCGGCGGAGTCGGAAATCCTGGCTGAGCTGCTCACGGTCACGACCTTAACGAGGCGGACCAGCGGCTGCCCAACCGATTGCCTCCCCCGGCCCCGCCCGGGCCGGCCGAGAACACGATCAGCCTGTCCGATAAAGATCCCCGTATCGCACACCGACGGACACAGCAGAAACTCACCGACAGACCCGGCGGACCACCGACGAGACGTCTGCAGGCATACGCCAGCCGCTTGCTATCCGCTGCTTCCAGCAGCAGAATGCTGCTATGGTCACCGCAATCACGATTCGGGACGTCCCTGACGGGACCCGTGACGAACTCGCCGCGCGGGCCGCGCTCAGCGGCCGTTCCCTCCAGGAGTACCTGCGCTCCCAGTTGATCGAACTGGCCCGGCGGCCGGACGCGGAGGTGCTGCTCACACGGGTCCGTGACCGCAAGCAACGCGTTGGCAGCCACCTGTCGGTCGAGTCGATCCTCGGCCACCATGACGCCGACCGCAGATGACCCTCGTCGTCGACTCCGGTCTCGTGGTCGCGGCACTCGTCGACAGCGGCCCGGTCGGGACCTGGGCGGACCACCTGCTTGCCACCGATGACCTGGCCGCGCCTCATCTCATGCCGGTGGAGGTCACGAATGTGCTGCGGCGGGCCGCCCTGGCCGGTGAGATCTCGGCGGACACCGCCGCCCTGGCCCACGCGGACCTGCTGAGCCTACGGGTCGAACTGTTCGCCTACGAGCCGTTCGCCACCCGGGTGTGGGAGCTGCGGGAGAACATCACCGCGTACGACGGCTGGTACGTGGCGCTCGCCGAGTCGCTGGACGCCAAGCTTGCCACCCTGGATCTCCGGCTGGCCAAGGCCACCGGCCCCCGCTGCTCCTTCACAACCCCGTAGACCGAAGGCACCCCACCATCCGGGCTTTCC